>DAOWHI010000113.1 GCA_030641505.1 Gemmatimonadota bacterium
CGATGTCGGACGGTTTTCGATCGCAGTTCTCGATAATGCGAGCGACTTGCTCCTCCTGGGTCTCGACCCGGGGCGGTAACAGACCGTGGAGCCCCAACCGATCTCGCTCCTCCCGCGTGAACGCAGTGCCTCTGTTGACACTCGGATCATTGAGGATCTCGCGCCCTTTCATCAGTGATAACTTATCCCGTGTGCGGGCACCGGGCGACAACGATTAGCGTAGGAAATACTCCCACCTCAACCGGAGCGCGCACCGATGCGTATGTCGGTGTCGATCAGCTCGAGATGAAGGAAGGAAGGTGTTTAGTCCGGCTACCCGGTGGCCTGGAGAAGCTCCACGTTCGCCTCACCGAACTCTCGGGCCATGACCTTTTCCAGCACCCTCAGTCCCACGGGCGCCGCTCTAGCCGAGCCGTCATCGAATCGCTTGACGTTTCTCCACACCGGGTATTTCTTGTTGATCACGCCTTCCATCCAAATCGGAAGCGATGCCATCGCCATCTGAATGAAGTAACCGGCGTGGTCGATCATTTCGGTCAAAGGCGCCGTCAAAACAATCGGTCGTCCCTGACTCATCTAGTTGTCTCCCACGGTGCAGGTGACTCGATAACCAGCGAGTATGCCATATGAAAGCCCAGGTTACTGACGGGGTTGTTGAGGAGTCCCGTATGAGGCAGTTTTTGACCCGATCACGGGTCATCTCGGCACGGGAGGACCGGCCATGGACGACAAAGCCAGCCAGAAGGGCCACGATGGATCGGAGCGACGCACCGGCGGGGATCGGCGTTCGAGCACAGACCGGCGGTCGGGCACGGACCGGCGGTCAGACGAGGAACGCCGCAAGGAAGATGTCCCCGTCCCTATGGAACGGCGGAGTGGAAAAGACCGACGGAGCGGGAAAGACCGACGCAACCGTTGAGGACTCGTCGGCTATCCGGTCCAGGCACGTGATCAGGCGAGCCAAGTCACCGCTCATCGGCCTCCTCGCGCTTGGGCTAGCGATCCCTTCGCTGGCGGTGTCGCAGAACAGTCAAGCCGAGAGCGAAGAGGCCCGGACCCTACTGGAGCGGGTCAAGACCATCCAGCGCGGTCCATTCATCGGGCTCCGTTGGTTCTGCAACGACGGCACGAATCACCCGCCTAGACCATACCCGTGCGGCGATCGGGGCGACGGGCACCAACACGGACAACTCTCCCCCGACGCCATCCGGCTCGGCGAGTTGGGCTACCCTGTGGGCACTCTGTTCGTCGCGCTCCCATGGGAAGAGTTCTTCAACGCCGAGCACTACCACGAGCGATTGCGGACAACAGCGTTGCAGGGATACCTCCGACGCGCCGACGACGGTTGGGACTTCCGCCGAGCCCAGTACTATCGTGGGGCACGCCAAGCCGAAGACGAGGAGGCCGCCGGACGAGCGTTGCTGGCCCGGCTTTTGAGCGATCCAGCGTGGACCCGGAAGAACTTCTTGCTGGCCGTTCAGTTGGTACGCGAGGTGCCGCACGCACCTCAATCATCTCGAATCGATCGCATCCGGCAGGTTTCCAAAGAGATCGGGAACGCCGTCCCGGCCTTCCAACCGATACGGGTCAAGATCCACTCCTACCCCGATGCCAGCGATGTCGAGGCGGTCGAAAACTTTCTGGCCACCGCCGGCAGCAGCGGTCACCAGGAAGCGCTGCGGTCGCTGCTCGCTGATCTACATGCTTACTACGACCGCGACCCGGCCGAGCGACTCGAACCGTTCCTCGATGTGGAGCCCTTTCGGGATGGGGTTTGGCGCGACGAGCTGCGAGCATTGCAGGGCCTGCTCAGAAACGCACCCCCAGCTGAAGTCAGCCGGCACATCGGTGACCTGACCGCCAGGCTTCGAAACGATATCGAGACATTGAATGACGGCGTCGCCAACCTCCAGCGACTCGACCTCGATCTCGTGCTCCAGGAAATGCTGCTTCAGAACGGAGTCGCTGCGTCTGGCCGGCTGGCCAACCGCCGACAAGCACTCGATGTAGCGCGGAGCCTGCTCGTTGGTGCCTACGGCCGCGGTCTTCTGTCACGTCTCGAGCTGGCGGCGCAGCTAGAGATGATCGACGAGGTGGCCGTACAGGATGAGGTAACCGCGGATCGGTATCGCAGCTCGGTACGCTATCTGGAGCGCGTCGGACTCTGGGTCCAGGCTACGATCGAATCGGTTTTCGGTGAGACCGTGGAGCGTTACGCACGCATCGAGCCGGTGGCCGAATCGTTCTCGGCCGATCTCCTGCGTGCGACGGCGCTTCTGCCCCTGGCCACCGTCGTCGAGTCGCTAACGCGGGACTCGAACGATGAGCTCAGCGTCACGCACACCGCCTTTGGACGCTCGCTCGGCGGCGCGATCTACGGGCTCAACCCGGGAGTTGCCCGCGGCGTGCTCGAGCACGTCACCGAGGCCTCGGCTGCAACGTTCAACTATCAACCCGACCGTATCTACATCTTGCCGCAAACGCTTGCCGATCTGCCCCCGGTGGGTGGAATCCTGTCGCTCGATCAAGGAAACATGCTATCGCACCTTCAATTGTTGGCGCGGAGCCTTGGCATTCCCAACAGCGTCATCGCGAGCACCGCGCTCGAAGGGATTCTGCCGCACGTGGGCGAAGAGTTGTTCTACGCGGTTTCCGGTTTGGGCGTCGTCATCCTGAAGGAGGTCGGTCAGCTCACCCCCGATGAGCGCGCCCTACTCGCCGAGAAGGAGGCCGGCCCGGTGCGCACGTTCAGGATTGACGAGACCGCGCTCAACCTGGACGAACAGCGGGTGCTCCGGCTCGAAGCGCTGGATCTCACCCGTGCCGGCGCGGTCGTGGGGCCCAAAGCGGCTGGCGTTGCGCGCCTCCAACGCGCCTTTCCAACGCAAGTTTCTCCCGGCGTCGCGCTTCCGTTCGGAATCTTTCGTTCTCATCTCGAACGACATCGTACAACCGACGGCGCTAGCCTCTACGATGAAATGGTCGCGTTCTACGACAAGGTCGGCGAAATGGAGCGCGCGGGTAGACCGCCATCGGAGGTCAATGCGTTCGTCTCCGAGCAGCTGGCCTCGTTCCGCCGCGAAATCCTCCGGGTCGATCTCGATCCCGGTTTGGTTTCAGGTCTGAGAGAACAACTAGCGGCCTGGGGTCCGTCGGGATCGTTCGGTGTGTTTGTCCGCAGCGATACCAACGTCGAAGATTTGGCTGAGTTCAGCGGCGCCGGTCTCAACCTCACGGTGCCCAACCAAATCCGATTCGAAGACATCCTCCATTCGATCAAGCGGGTGTGGGCGTCCCCGTTTACCGAACGCGCTTTCGCGTGGCGCCGGCCGATCCTCGAGAACCCGGAGCACACCTACGTTTCGGTATTGATTCAGCGCAGCGTGCCGGTCGAAAAGTCGGGCGTTCTCGTTACCGTGGATCTAGTAACCGGTAACCCCGCATATCTGACCGCGACCGCATCGGAGGGCGTCGGAGGGGTCGTTGGGGGCGAAGCTTCGGAGGCCCTGCTCCTGCCGACTGATGGCGACGAGCCGGTCCTGCTGGACCAGTACAAGGCACCGTTTCGCAGCCAGCTCAAGATGACCGGCGAGGGCGGCTTCGAGAAAGTGGCCGCATCGGGCGCGGAGCGCGTCCTGCTCGACCCGGAAATCACAGCGCTAGTAGATCTCGTCCAGACATTACGAGAACGATTCGACCCACCACGAGACGAAGCCGGTCGAACGCTTCCCTGGGACATCGAGTTCGGATTCCTTGACGGCGCACTGTGGTTGTTTCAGATCCGTCCACTGTCATCCGATTCACCAACCGCCAAGCTGGCTGGACTGGCAGCGATGGACCGCGCCGTGCTCGATCGCGCCGATCGACCGGTACGACTCGACGCACCGCTTCGCGAGCGGCCGTGAGCACGAGGGCGACCGTGACGGTCCTTGCGATCGCTGGAGTGGCGCTGCTGGTGCCGTCCTCGATCCCGAGCTACCCGCTCGACGGGTACGAGCGCACGCGGATCCGCCGGTTGGAGGCGTATCGGCAGGTTCAGGAAGGTGAGCTCCCGGGGCGCAAGGTGCCCAACGGCGCACTCCTCGGCGAGGCCGACATTCACCTGCGGATGGCTGGGGTCAACGAATCCTTCGAACTCACCGCCGACACACCGCGGGACCCGTATCTGCAGCAGGGAATCGAGCGGATCTTCCGGGGACGAAACCGGAGCTACTCGATCGCTTTGCTGGACATCACCGATCCGGCCAGTCCGAAGTACGCGGCGTTGCGAGAGACCCAGACGTACGCGCCGGGGAGCATCGGCAAGCTGGTCATAATGACGGGGATCTTCTCCGAGTTGGCGCGGATCTGGCCTGCCCCGGGCGACCGGCTACGCGTTCTTCGCGATACCCAGATCACCGCCGAACCGATCATTCATACCGATTCTCACTCCGTCCCGATCGTCGACATCGAAAAGAACTCGCTCGTTCACCGTCCGATTCGCGTCGGCGATGTGTTCAGCCTTTGGGAGTGGGTCGATCACATGGCGTCCCCGAGCTCCAACGCCGCCGCCAGCACGGTGTGGCGCGAGGCGATGTACCTCTCGCATTTCAGTCGCGACTACCCCGCTTCGCTGGAGGAGAAAGACGCCTACTTCCGGGACACATCCAAGCCGGAGCTACAGACGGCCTCGATCGAAGTAGTCAATGGACCGCTGAGAAGAATGGGTATCGCCGAGGACGATTGGCGGCATGGAACATTCTTCACCCGTGGGGGTCAAAACCTGGTTCCTGGGATTTCCAGCTACGCCAGTCCGTTCGCGCTGCTGCAATGGCTCGTCAAGCTGGAACAAGGCAAGGCGATCGATCGATGGTCATCGCTCGAGATGAAAAAGCTCATCTATTTCACCCGCCGGCGTTACCGCTACGCATCTTCTCCGGCACTCAACGATGCAGCCGTCTACTTCAAGTCCGGCTCGCTGTACAGCTGTCGACCGGAAGCTGGCTTCACGTGCGGCAAATATCGGGGCAACCGACTCAACTACATGAACTCGGTCGCGATCGTCGAGTCGCCGGCTGGCGCCGACAACCCCAGGGTCTATCTGGTGGCACTGATGTCTAACGTGCTCAAGATCAACTCTGCCGTCGAGCACCAAACCATCGCGACCCTGGTCGAGCGGTTGATCCGCGATCGGCCGGGAACGAGTTGAAGCCGCAATGCGCCTGACAGCGTCCGCGATAGCTCTGATCGTTGCGGTCGCAGTGACGTCGACCTGCGGCCTGTACTCACCGTCCGAGGCCGGCGACAAAGCTTCGAACGTGCTTGCCACACCGATGGCGCTCGAACAAGTCGACCGTGGGCTCCAGGCTGAGCTCGAAGTGGCTTTGGAAGGGCTCGATCTGCAACGGTTGGTCCGCCAACAGCAGATCGGCGTCGCCATGGTCGATCTCACCGTGCCCGAGGAACTGCGCTACGCGGGGGTCAACGACGACGTGATGTTCTACGCCGCCAGCCTCCCCAAGATCGCGGTTCTGCTGACGGTGTTCGAGAAGATCGAGGCCGGCGAGCTCGACGATAGCCCGGCCCTTCGACGGACGCTCACCGACATGATCCGCATATCGAGCAACTCAGCGGCGACCCGGGCAATCCGGCTGGTGGGGTTCGATTCGATCGCCGAAACATTGGAGAAACCCAAATACCGGCTCTACGATCTGACCGGGAGCGGCGGCCTGTGGGTCGGCAAGGCCTACGATCCCACCCCCGCAGTCCGTCGCGATCCGTTGTTCAACTACTCACACGGCGCCACCGCCCGTCAGGCGGCACGCTTCTTCGCGCTGCTCGAGCGGGGCCTTCTGGTGAGCCGCGAGCGCAGCCGTGAGATGCTCGAGATCCTCGGCGACCCGGGCATCAAGCACAAGTTCGTCAGAGGTCTCTCGGTGCGTCCCGAGGCGACGATCTACCGGAAGTCTGGGTCCTTCCGACAACATCACGCCGACGCCGCGTTGATCGAGCACAACGGACACCGCTACATCGCTGCCGCGCTGGTCGACGATCCGCGCGGGGGCCAAATCCTGGAAAAGCTGATCGTCGCGCTTGACGACATCATCGTGTCAGGCGGCGCACAAGAAACCGCAACAGCTAGACGCTAAGCGTTACCACTCCGATCAGGATCAGCGCGAGCGCCCAGACGAGGTCGACGTTGATCCATGCGCGTCGCAGGACTCCGACGCCGACCTTTTCGTAGAACAACCCGGCAAGAAGCGCGGTCGTCAGCGAGTAGCCGGCGCCGTGGACCAGCGTAGCTATCGCTGCTCGCGTGAGGTCAGAGGGGCCCAGGAACAGCGGGATCACCATCAATCCCGCGCCATGGATCGAGGCCATCAGGAACGACCACACCATCAACCCCCAGGCTCCGACCCGCATGCCCCGATAACGCGGGTGCCGATGGCGCACGAGTTGGTAGCCGCCGAGACCGATCAGCATCACGCCGACCGGCCATTGCAGCGCTGCGAGCGGGACGATGTCGCCGGCTGTCACCGCCACCGCGATCGCCGCGCCAATCGCCAGGAAGTGACCGACCGCCAGCGGCACCATTGCCCACCATGCCGCACGGCGACTTTCCTCCTGCATGCCTCGAGCAACGGCGAACAACCACCCCATGGCGGGGTTTACTCCATGGAACGCGCCGAGCCCGAAGAGCAGCGCCCACCACTGGAGGGCGCTATCCCTCAACGGCTACCTCAGGAGAAGCAGTACGAATCGGACGACGCGTCGCCGCCATCCAAGTGGACTTGATGCGGCCTAAACTCGTCGAATTCCAGCAAGAACTTCTCGTCAAACCGCATGCCACCATCCGGATCAGCATCGACCTTCACCATCCAGCCGTTGAGCCCGTCGGGGTAGAACTGATCGTCCCACGCCATGTACAGTGAGTTCGTGAAGTAGACGCGGCGACCGTCACGGCTGACCTCGACCATCTGAGGTCCTCC
>DAOWHI010000272.1 GCA_030641505.1 Gemmatimonadota bacterium
AGCCAAGATGGGCGCCCAAAGTGTTGGCTACTCTGTCCGGTCCAACCTGGGCCGGCTCATCAACGTCGAGCCGGATCCCTAGCGCTGGTGCGTACCGAAATTCGTGCGCCTTGATCCCCAGATGAGTCTCGATCGCTTCGGCCAAAACCGCCGTGAGGGGCGGCACGACCGAAGCCAGACAAGCCGACGCAGGCGCATACTCACGATCATCAGGTTGGCGGAGCAGGGCGCTAAGCAGCGCCCCCACCTCGTCAGGCGTGCGACGACGGTCGGATGCAATTCGCCATCGGTGAAGGATCCCGCCACCGTTTTCGCGAATCCCGAGCACGGTCGACGAGTTGCCGATATCCGCGACCAAAAGCATCATCCGAAGATACCGCTAGATGCTGCCCGGTGCGCGAACTCTGCGCGCGTCGCCGCTGACGAACGTCCTCGCACCAGCCGCGGTTTCGAGCATGAGTTCGCCCGCCGGCGTCAGACCCGCGTACCGCCCCGTATAGCGCTGGCCAGCCGATTCGACCTCGACTTCCACCCCAGGCCTCCAGAGGTCGCGGTCCGGCCACCGAGCAAGCATGCCGGGAATCGATGGGGCCCCGGTCGCGAGCACGCCGACAGCGGCCTCCAGCAGCCACTCGGTGATCGCTTCCCCACCGGGCCAATCGGGCCAGTGATCCGCGAGCGCGGTCGCGGTCATGGCGACCTCCTCCGGAACGACGCGCAAGTTGGCGCCAAGACCGACCAGAAGCACCCCCCGCGCGGACCAGCGGACGGCCAGCATGCCGGCCCACTTGCGTCCCGCGATATAACCATCGTTTGGCCATTTGCAACGTGTGGACGGACCCCCGTGCCGATCCACCGTCTCGGCCCATACAAGCTGGAGAACTGCCAGCAGTGACGGCGGAAACTTCTCTTCCGGGTCAGGCCACGCGATCGTCGCGTAGAGGTTCCCCCGCGGGCTCGCCCACCTCTGCCCATCCCGGCCACGCCCCACGGATTGCCGCTCGGCCAAGTGGAGCGAGGGCAAAGAACCGCTGTCGGCTCGGGCTACGTCCATCGTCGAGCTCACATCGCCGTGAACGACCGTTCGAATACCGAGATGCCGACCAACCCGGCCGGCGTCCAACCCACGGCGCTTTATCGCTTTTCGATCAGGCACGACAGATCCATCGCCGGCGCCGAATGGGTGAGCGCGCCAACCGAGATCCAGTCGACGCCGGTGGAAGCGATCGAACGCACTGTTTCGAGCCGGACGTTGCCGCTGGCCTCGATCAGGATACCCGTGTCAACGGCGCGGATCCGCTCCACTGCGGTTCGGAGATCGTCGATCTCGAAGTTGTCGCACATGATTCGATCGGGGGGATTGGTCGACGCCAACGCTTCGTCGAGCTCAGCCAGCGACACGACCTCGAGCTCGACCGGTTGGCGATCGGTATTGACGGCCACAACCCGCTCGAGCGCGGCGGCTACACCACCGGCAGCGGCCAAGTGATTCTCCTTGATCAGGTAGGCGTCGTACAGACCCATCCGATGATTGTGCCCGCCACCAGCGAGCACCGCAGCCTTCTCGAGCACCCGCCAACCCGGGGTGGTTTTGCGGGTGTCAACGATCTTGGCCCCGGTTCCGTCGACCGCCTCCACGAAATGGTTGGTGAGCGTTGCGATGCCGGACAGCCGCTGCAGGAAGTTGAGCCCGGTCCGCTCAGCCACCAACAGCGAAGCGAACGAACCCACTGCGCTCAGGACGACAGTCCCCGGCTCAACCCGCCCGCCGTCGAGGACCTCCGGCTTGACCGCTACCTCCGGATCGACTTGGTGGTATGTCTCGGTGACGCCACCCAATCCCGCGATGACTCCACTCGACCTGGCGACGATCCGCGCTTCGCCGGCGACATCGCCTGGAACGGTGGCAGCGGTCGTGGCGTCCCCGTGACCCACATCCTCGACCAGCGCAACTCGAACGAATGGCGCCCACGCCGGTGATCCAATGGTCTGCGCAGAATGGTTCAACCCACCACCTTCACCAGGTACGCACCAAAGGCAACCGCCACCACCCAGCAGTACACCCCGAAGCGATCGAAGCGCCCGCCTTGGATCGTGCGAAAAACAAGCGCGATGGCGATCAACGCGCTGGCGAAAGCGGCCGCCGTGCCCCACGCGTACGCGGCCGATCCCCCGTCAATGGCCGACTGGATCGCTTCGGTTTCCAAAGCGACGGCCCCAGCGATCGCCGGCACACCGAGGAGGAACGCGAATTCCACTGCAGCGTACGGGGCCACACCCAACCAGAGCGCCGCCACGATCGTGACCCCCGACCGACTGATTCCCGGCATCAGCGCCGCCGCCTGAGCGCACCCGATCAGCAAAGCTGCTACCCAGGTGGGCTCGGCCCGATCGACCGATGTGATTCCTGGCTTAGCCTTCAAACGCAACGACAGGAGCACGGTGCCCGTGACCGCCAGCAGCACCGCCACTACCAGCGGCGCCTGAAACACCCGCTCCACGACACCGCGAAACAGGGTCGCTGCGATCACGATCGGCACCGTCGCCAGCGACAGCTTGCCGAGATAGCCGACTTCTGCGCGCATCACGATCTCTGCTAGCCGACCTCGAAAGTAGACCAATACCGCCAACAGTGTTGCTCCGTGCACGGCGATCTCGAACGGCAGCGGTTTCGTCTCCAGCCCAAAGATCGTCCGCCCAATCACAAGGTGACCGCTCGATGAAACCGGCAGAAACTCGGTCAACCCCTGAACGATTCCCAACACGAACCCTTCGAACGCGCTCACTGTGCCGCCTCCCACAAGGCCAGCGCGCTCTCGAAGCCGATGACCGCTGGCACCGGCTCGTAGGCTCCCTGGTTTCGAAACCAAGTCTTCTGCCGCTTAGCGTACTGTCGGGTGGCCCGGTCGATCTCGTCGACCACCTGGGTACGGCCCGTCCGACCCGCGAAATAGGGCCACCACTCCTGGTATCCGATGGTGTCGAGACCAGCCGTCTCAGGGCTCAAACCGGCGTCGAAAAACCGCTGCGCCTCGGCCTCCAATCCGAGGCCGAGCATGACAGCCAAACGATCCTTGATCCGCTGGTGGAGTTCGGCCCGCGGCCGAGTGAGCCATACGGCTACGTGGGGTCGCAAAGCGCTGCCGCCGATCGCCTGCGACGACAGCGGCTCACCGGTCAGCAAGTAGACCTCCAGTGCACGCTCGACTCGTTGGCTATCGTGTGGATGCAGCCGGGCGGCGGTCGGCGGGTCAACCGCGGCCAGTGCAGCATGTCGCTCGTGCGACGGGATGCCCTCAATCCGGGAACGCACTCGCGCACGATCTCTGGCCGCAGATCCGTTATTGAGCGGATCCAGTTGACCAGCTAGCGCCGCCAAGTAGAATCCCGTGCCGCCACAAACAACTGCCGTTCGACCGCGTTCGTGAATCTTCGTGATCGCCCTTCCAGCGTCACACGCATAGTCGGCCGCCGTGTACGGAACACCGACTTCAACCACGTCGATCATGTGATGCTGAACCGCGCTGCGTTGCTCAGCGGTTGGCTTGGCGGTACCGATATCCAGACCACGATAAACCTGGCGCGAATCGGCAATTACAATCTCCCCTGCCAGTTCTTGGGCGATTGCAATCGCGACATCGGTCTTCCCTGCTGCGGTGGGACCAGCGACAACTAGATAGAGTTCCTCAGCGATCATATGCTGCTGACCAATCAGTGTCGCCCAAACTGGCGGTTCAGATCCTCTAGCGCGATCTGCACGACCGCTGGTCGACCGTGGACATCGTCATATGGTAGCTCGGTCGCGAACAGCCGATCGATCACCTCACCCATCTCGGTCTGGGTCAGCGGTTGCCCGGCCTTGATCGCTGCCTTGCACGCGAAGAGCCGCGCGACACGCTCATGCTGGTTCATGTCGGCGCTCCCGGCGCCGGGATCCGATAGGTCATCGAGCAGATCGGCCAGCGCGGTCTCAGGGTCAAAGACATGACGAAAAGCTGGCACCGCTGCGATTGCAATCGAGTCGCCACCAAACGGTTCGATCTCGAAGCCCAGCCGCCCGATCAAACCTCGATACGATTCCCAGGTCGCGAACTGTTCCGGTGTCAGGTGCAGAACGGTCGGGAAGAGCAGCCTTTGACCTGGACGCGGCCGCTCGCGAATATCGTCAACGACCTCTTCGTAGAGGATCCGTTCGTGCGCTGAATGTTGGTCGATGAATACGACACCGGTCGACGTCTGAGCCAAGATGTAACGGTTGTGCAGTTGCCATATCGATGGCAGCACCTCCCGATCGATAACCTCGGCGAGTTCCTCACCCGGCCCGGTGATCCGTCCGGCGATCGTGGCGTCCGTCGCCTGGGATTCGTCAGCTGATCGATCGGTTCCTGGCGCTCGGCGGGGTTTCGCGCGACGACCCGGCAGAAACAGCCCCAGCTGTCCCAAATCCGGAGGACCAGCCTCTGCTACCCGATCGACGCGAGGCTTTAGCGGCCGAGCGGCGACGTGGCCGGCCCCAAGCGCCGAGCGCACCGCTTCTTCAACCGCGTTGGCCACCCGTGCACCGGACCGCAACCGAACTTCGCGCTTCGACGGATGCACGTTGACATCGACTTGATCGGACTCGACCTCGATAAAGAGATACAAGTCTGGTCTAGCACCCGCCGGCAGCGTTGAGCGATAGCCACTCAGCGCTGCGCGCACGAGCTCGTTGGCATCCACAGGTCGACCGTTCACGAATACGAACTGTCGTCGCCGCCCCGCCCCGGCTGCCGCTGCCCGCTGCACCAACCCGCGGACGGTGACATCCGACGCGCTATCGCCCATCGGGAGCAGCGTGTTGACGTAGGCTGGTCCATGCAACGAGGTCAGCCGCTCGATCAACGTGCGAGCGGGCGGCAGATCGAGGATGGACCTTCGGCCGTGCGTCACACGCCAGCCCACTTCGAGCCGGGCCAGCGCGAGCTCGAGCATGCGGCGCACATTGTTCGCCTGCTCTGTGCTGTGAGTCTTCAAGAACTTGCGCCGCGCCGGTGTGTTGAAGAACAGGCCACGAACGTCGACCGTCGTACCCTCACCGCGCGCGATCGGTTCGACGACGGCGATCTCGCCACTGTCCACGCGGATGCGTGTCGCCTCACCTCCGCCCTTCGGTGCGGTCTCCAACGTCAATCGACTAACGGCCGCAATCGACGGCAGAGCCTCGCCCCGAAAGCCAAGCGTCTCGATCCGATCGAGGTCCACCGCTGTCGCGATCTTGCTGGTGGCGTGGCGCTCGAACGCTCGTATCGCGTCGTCAGCATCCATGCCCGAGCCATCGTCCGCGATCGTGATCCTCTCGAGCCCGGCCGACTCCAGCGCGACCTCGAGGCGCCTCGCACCCGCATCGAGCGCGTTATCGACGAGCTCCTTAACCACCGAAGCCGGCCGTTCGACGACCTCACCGGCGGCGATCTTATTTACGACGCCCTCGGGGAGAACGCGTACGCTGGCCATGTTGACATCCGGAATTGGGGAGATCTCTATCGAGGGTTCGAATGTAGCTGGCCTAGCCGATCCACAGCCACCCAGCCGGCGGGGAGATCCTGCGCTTTGATGCGTGCGCGATCAGCGTCAGATTCGAGCAGCGTCACCACGCTACCTTCTGCCACGATGGCGATCGGCGGACCATCGGGTTCGGCCGACAGTCCCAACGTTTCCAACGCCATCGCTTGATCCGCTCGGCCCAGGACCACGCCATGCCCCGCTGCGGCGATACTGATCGTGATCGCCAAGGCGAGCGTGACGATCGCCGGCCGACCGGCCCACCGGCGACGGCGAGCCAAGGCGATCAACCCCACACTCACGGTGCTGGCAACCAGCAACAGCGCCAGCAACTCGTCCAAGCGAACCCAACCCAAGATCGTAGTCAGTCGCGAGCCGCCGTCCGCCGGATCGCCGAGCTCGGCGCGTAGCCGCTCCGCCTCACGCCGTATCGCACGATCGCGCGGTGCCAACTCGAGCGCACGCCGGTAGTGGAGTAGCGCTTCGCCGCGATCGCCGCTTCGCCACAGCGCGGCCGCCATGTTGGCTTCGAGGTTCGGGTCCGGATGCGCGCGGACGAGTTCTCGATACGTCTCAGCCGCGCGATCAAAATCGCCCGCGCGGTACGCTTGGTTTGCATCCTCCCAGCGGATCGACGGATCGACACCAGCTTGCACCCTGGCGCCGGCTGTCGAAACCAAAACGAGCAACAGCAGCGACAACGTGCTTGCTGTTCGTCGCTTGGAATTGTCACGATCGTTGCGCAGGGCGACGACCAGCCGCTCGAGCGCGCCACCCGCATTGACCACCTCCCTATTACCGTACATGGTCGCTTCAAGCGCCGCGCGAGCCTCGGCCGCCGCTTTGGCGGCCGAAGCAGGCCAGACACCCTGCCACACCGCCAGCGCCATGTCGAGCGCAACGATCGCGCGTTGCGGCGCACCCGGCTCGCCACCAGCAATCGCCCGTCGCACGACTTCCAGCTCGGTGATCGCCTGTCCTCGGGTGACACCGCGTGGCGGCCGGCGGCGCACCCGGCCCGCGGCCACCGCTCCCAACCATGCCAGCCACGGCGCAGCCAAGGCGAACCAATAGCCGGCTCGACCGGCGAGCCCGCGCGGCCTCGGTGCCCGCGGTTGCCGCGCCGGTCTCAACGTTGGCCCCTCAGGTGTCGACACCCGAGTGACCGTCGGCGCAGCCGGTGAAGGCACAACCTCTATCTCGCCGAGGGCCAACGTGTCCACCGCGTACGCACCTACAGTCGGATCGAAGTACACCAGCTGAGCTACACCCAAGTCGAGCCGACCCGGCGTTTGCGGCGACAACAGGTACCGGAAGTTGGCCTCGCCGTGAACCGCGCGACGTACGATCTCCGTTTCCGTTTCCACGACCGGCGCACGAACGACGACATCGGGCCAAGCCGGCAGGGCCGGTGCCCCGATCACCGTTGGATTGCCGACACCGCGAACCGTGATTTCGAGTTCCACCGGCACTCCAGCCAGCGTCGTCGATCGCCTCATGTCCCCCTCGAGCGCGTATCGGCCCACCGCGCCGTCAAAACCAGGCGGAGCTTCGCGCGGCAGCGAGTCAGCCGTGACCACCAACGGATCGGTGCGCAATGTCCGCGTACCGGTCCGGCGCCACCACTCCAATGGGTCGGGTTCGACGATCCGAACCGACGCCGAACGTATCTCGTGCTCGCCAGCGGTCAGCGCGAACAGCGCGTAGTGAAAGCGTTGCACGCGATACGTCCGACCGCCGACCTGTTCGGTGCTCAGGATCGGCTCAGGATCGAGCTCGATGCGCCAGAAACCGGGCGTGTTGGGTGGATCGTAGTCCGGACTCTCTGCCAGCGGCGCTCGCGGATCATGGTAGAACGCAAACGTCAGAGTCACCTGCTCGCCCACATAGGCATGATCGCGATCGACGCGAGCGGTAACAAAGAATGGCGGCGGCCCACCATCGGCTGGTTCGCCCTCGTGTCGGCCGACTCGCCATGCTTCTCCCCGATCGATGATTTCCAGATCCAAAGCGGCGGTGACCACCGATCGATCTCCGACCACGATCTCAAGCGGGGGAATGCGCATCGTACCAGCGTCCAGGGGTTGGAGCGTGAACCGATGCACGATGGTGCGCCGAACACGCGTCCCTATCACCTGCACCTGCGACGCGCGGCTGCGGCCGACGACAATCGCCGGGAGCCGTGGCAGGTCGGGCTCTTCTACTGGTGTCGAAAGACTTGGCGGCTCGATCTCGATGACTAGATCCACCGTCTCGCCCAACGAGATCTGCGACGACTCCAATCGCGCGGTGACCGTACCTGCCGGCTCATCTTGGCCCGCTACGCGTGTCGCACCGATCAATGTCGCCGCTAGCAGGCACACACCACCGGCGACCGACCGCAAGCTCACCAGGCCGGTCGATCCGATCGACGAGCTTGCTCGTTGCCCTCGCCCCGGGTGAGCGCTTCACGCTCTTGCGCCGCCAGCGCATCGAGCAACCGCTCGGCCTCGCCGCGCGTCATCCCGCTTGGTGAGCCAAGCCCGCCGGTCGACGGGGGTTGCATTCCGCGGCCGCCCCCACCCGGACCACCACCGGCTCCAGCACCGCCACCCGTCGCACCGCCACCGCCACCACCACCAGCAGCTTGGTCCCGACGTCGGAGTGCCAACTCGAGATTGTGCTTAGCATCCATATCGTCGGGTTCGCGCAACAGCGCCTCACGGTACGCCGCCACCGCACTATCCCAATACCGTTGGCTATCGTCAGGCTCGGCGACCTCGGCCTGCTCGGCGATCCGAAAGCGTCCGTTACCCGCGTTGTACCACCCCTCGGACGCGCGACGGCGCGTGTCGGCGGTACGGGCCGCCACAGCATGGCTCGCGGCCGCCTCTCGAAACTCGCCCAACCGATAGGCGGCGTTGCCACGATTGTACGCGTCCTCCGGCTTGGCATCCGCTGCGCGGTCGGTTTGTCGCCAAGTCGTGAGGGCATCGCTATATCGTCCTTCTTCGTACATCTCCTCCGGTCCGCTCGCCCGACCCATCGCAAGAGCCAATACCGCCGCTACCATCACCAGTGCCGGTTTCGGTCGCCGACGGATCGCGCCAAACCCCATCAACGTTTCCAGCCCCAGCGCGATCAGGGCGACGATCAGCGGCCATCGGTAGCGATCGGCTCGGCGCCGGGACTCGCGACCGATCGAGCGTCCAGTGTCGAGCGCCTGTAAATGACCGATCATGGCCGGCAAATCGCCATCGCCCGCTTCGAGTGCGATGAACCTTCCCCCTGTCTCATTGGCCATACGCTGCAGCTTTTCGCGATCGAGGCGCGAGACGACGGGCTCGCCGCGATCTTCAACCCAACGGTTTGTGCCAACTGGAACACGGGCGCCTTCCTCGGTACCGATCCCGATTACGTTGACTTCGATCCCACGTCCGCGTGCGGCTCGCGCGACCGACTCCAATCCGCCACCGTGATCTTCCCCGTCAGACAGCACGACAATCGTTCTTCCTGGTGCGTTATCAGGTGGGAAAGCGTCCATCGCCGATCCAAGCGCCCGACCGAGATCGGTGCTCGGATCGCTGACCCAATCCGGACCGACTGACGACAGATAGAGATCGATCGCCGCCGCATCACGGGTCAACGGAACGACGAGCGCCGCTTCTCCGGCGAAGATTGCCAGCCCGCTCTCGGCTGTCGGCAGCGTCGCCAAGATTTGCCGGATGGCGAGTTTCGCTCGCTCAAGACGACTCGGCTCGACGTCGGAGGCCAACATGGAACGCGAAACATCCAGCGCGAAAACAACCTCTTGCCCCACCGGTAACGGAGCAACACGTTCGGTTCCCCACCGGGGTCCAGCGACCGCCAATACGAGCGCCGTCAAGGACAATACGAGCAGCACGCCGCGCGTTTGGCGGCGTCGGACCGGCAGCGGCTGTGTGCGACCACGGACCGGAGCTTCGGAGAACGCCTCGAGCGCCCGTTGACGTCGATTGAACGACCACACGATGGTGGCGATGACGACCGGCACCAGCGCCAGCGCGGTCAACCACTCAGGTCGTGACCAATCGATGGCGCCAAACGTCACGGGAGCCTCCGAAACAGTGTGGCTCGCAGCGCGCCTTCGAGCATCACCAAGCCCAGCGTTGGGATCAGAAACCACAAATATCGCTCGAGACGAACGACCGGCCGGCGACCCGTCAGCGGTGAACGCTCGAGACGATCGATCTCGGCGTACACCTGGTCTAGGGCCTGCGGATCGGTGGCCCGGTAGTACCGCCCACCGGTCCGCGCCGCGATCTGTTGTAGTGTCTCCTCGTCTATGCGGACGACGACGCGCACGTAGCGCCGTCCGAAGCGCGGGTCTTCCAGCAGATACGGTGCCTCCCCGGTCGTGCCGACACCGATCGTGTATACGCGCACCCCGAGCGCGCGGGCGGTCTCGGCGGCGGTCAGCGGATCTACCTGGCCGGCGTTGTTGACGCCATCGGTTAACAAGATCGCGACCTTGCTTCGAGCATCCGATGCGCGCAAGCGGTTGACCGACGTGGCCAGCGCCGTGCCGATCGCGGTGCCCTCGGCGAGGCC
>DAOWHI010000076.1 GCA_030641505.1 Gemmatimonadota bacterium
GAATCGATCGATCTCTTCGGTCCTGATGGGTGGGTTTGGCGAGGGCGACCTCGCGGCCGGCGATGCCGGCAACATTCAGGCGCAAGCCGCAGCCAGGGGCGTCAACATTGGCGACGTCGAGGTCGCCGCCGAGCTGATGCGCGGCGCTCGCGACGTGATCATTATTCCGGGCTACGGGCTGGCGGTCGCTCAAGCCCAGCACCCGGTGCGCGAGCTGACCGAGCGTCTCGAGGCGGAGGGTGTACGCGTGCGGTTCGCGATCCATCCGGTGGCGGGTAGGATGCCGGGCCACATGAACGTGCTACTGGCGGAGGCCAACATTCCCTACGACCAGGTTCTTGAGATGGACGCGATCAACAGCGACTTTCCGGAGACTGACGTGACGCTCGTACTGGGCGCGAATGATATCATCAATACCGATGCGCTCGACGAGCCCAGCTCACCGATCTATGGGATGCCGATTCTCGAAGCCTACAAGTCGCGTACGGTGATGGTCGTGAAGCGGAGCCTGAATCCAGGCTTCTCCGGTATCGACAACCCGCTCTTCTACCGCGAGAACACGATGATGGTGTTCGGCGACGCGCGGGCGATCGTTGACGCGATGGTCAAGGAGCTCAAGGGCGCCGCGGTCGCCTAGAGTCGTCGCGTGACGCGCGCCGCGCTCCTGTTTCTGGCGACGCCGATCGCAATCACAGGAAGCCTCCAACCGATAACAACCACTAGTCCCACAGCGAAAGCGGTGGTGTCGCCGATCGAGTATCGGATTGCGCCCGAAAGCCGTTTCGACGTGGTCACCGGCAAGGCCGGGCTATTTGGCGCGTTTGGGCACAAGCATCGAATCCGTGCCAACGAGTTCCACGGGACGATCGTGTACGATCCCGACAACATCCCGGCCTCGAGTATCGAGATCGCCCTCTCGACCGCCCGGCTGGTTGTCATTCCGGAAGGTGCCGATGAGAAGGATGCGCCCAGGGTCGAGCAGGCGATGCGCGAGTCGGTGCTGCCACCGAGCCAGTACCCGACGATCGAGTTCAAGTCACGCATCATCACCGCGATCGACGGCGGCGTTCAAGTCGTTGGGGGATTGGCGATCGCGCAGCGAACACGCCCGGTCGCGGTCGACGTCACGATCGCGCAGCGGGGCGACACGCTGACCGCAACCGGAACGTTCTCGGTCAATCAGACCGACTTCGGCATCAAGCCGTACAGCGCTGCCGGAGGCACCATCAAAGTCGCCGACGAGGTCACCTTCGACTTCGAGGCGGTCGCGATTCGCGTGGTCGACGCCGAATGACGCCCGACACCTGGGGGCTGGCGCTAGCCATACTCGCGATCGCGATCCTGTACTCGACCGTCGGTCACGGCGGCGCATCCGGCTACCTCGCCGTGATGGCGCTGTTTGGCGTGGCCCCGCTCATGATGCGGCCGACCGCTCTAACACTCAACATCGTCGTCGCATCGCTGGCGGTCTTCCATTTCGCGCGCGGAGGTTGGTTTTCGTGGCGTCTCTTCCTCCCATTCGCTGTGACCTCGATCCCGGCAGCCGCGGTCGGTGGAGCGATGACGCTGCCGGACCCCGTCTATCGATGGGTCGTTGGCGGAGTGTTGGTGGTGGCCGCCTACCAGCTGGCGCGGACCGCGGGCAGCGCGCTGGAACCAGGGGTCAAGCCGCCACTCATGGGGGTCGCGTTGCTGATCGGTGCCGGGCTGGGGTTCCTGGCCGGATTGACCGGCGTCGGAGGTGGGATTTTCCTGAGCCCGCTGTTGTTGACCGCGGGCTGGGCGGGGGCCAAGGAAACCGCGACGGCGTCAGCGGCGTTCATCCTCGTCAACTCGATCGCAGGTCTGGTGGGGCACGCGGTCGTTGCGGGCGGCCCCCCGGCGAGCGTGTGGCTGTTGGTGGCGACCGCCGCGGTGGGGGGCACGATCGGATCGCGACTCGGCAGTGGTCGGTTCGGGGGCTCGACGATCCGACGGCTCCTGGCGGTCGTCCTGCTGGTGGCTGGAATGAAGTTCCTCCTGACCTAGCGCCTCGGCCCGTCGGTTCTTAGCGTCCACGCGGGGAAAGTGGAATGGAGCCGACCCGGGATTCGTACCGATAGGAA
>DAOWHI010000115.1 GCA_030641505.1 Gemmatimonadota bacterium
ACTGACGGGTCCGTCCGCGCCGATTCGGCGACCGAGCTGATACCTGGACACGCGGAGGCTCGCCTCCTGACGCAGTAGATCAACCTGAGCGCGGGTGAGCTCTAGGAACAGTTGCAGCGAATCGGATTGCACCGCCGCGCCTGAAACAACACGGGCCCGCGCAACTGACAGCTGCTCCTCGGCCCGACGCACACGCTCGGAGGCGACTCGCGTCAGCTCTCGCCCCGCCACGACCGCATAGTAATCCGACTCGGTTTGCAGCGCGCTCTCAAAACGCGCCTGGCGCTCGTTCGCGCGAGCGCCCCTGAGCCCGGCCCGCGCGCTCCACAGGTCGAAGAACTTCCCACCACCGCGGAAGATGTCGTAACTGGCACTCAACTGTGCGTCGACGATGCGGTCGGTCGTCCGGTTCGTGCCGACGTTGAATATGTCCGAACTGAACGTTGTCGAAGTCGATTGGAAATTCACCGCAGGCGTGACGAACGCAGAGTAGGCGGCGACCCGTCGCCAATTGGCGTCGCCGACCTCGTGGAGCGCCGCGACGTAGTTGGGGTCGAGCGAAGCCGCCCGCCGCAAGGCCTCGGCCAAGGTCACCTCAGGAAACTCCTGCCCAGTTGTTTCTTGAGGCATCCCAACCGTCGGAACGGCGAGCAGCAGCGCCAGGGCGATCGTGAGCCGGCTCACTTTGCCTCCACGGGGACCGGCTGAACCGGTTCCCGAGCCCCGGCGCGAGCACCGACGCGCCCGCGTGCTTCGGCCAATACCGTGTATACGACCGGCACCAGGTAGAGCGTGAGTGCGGTCGAGAACAGCAATCCGCCGACGATGGCGTAGCCCAGCGGCCGGCGGCTGGCCGACCCGGCACCGAACCCCAGCGCAATCGGCATCGCCCCCATGATCGTTGCCACCGCGGTCATCAGGATCGGCCGGAGCCGGATGCGACCCGACTCGAGCATCGCCTTAACTGGTTCCAGCCCGCTGTCCATCAGGCGATTCGCGTATTCAACGAGCAGAATCGAGTTCTTGGTGACCAAGCCGATCAAGAGTACCATGCCGATCTGACTATAGAGATTGAGCGTCGATTGTGCGAGAAGCAGCATGACGAGCGCACCGGTCACCGCCAGCGGGACCGACAACAGTACGGTGAACGGATGGACCAGCGATTCGAACTGCGCGGCCAGCACCATGAACACGATCACGAGCGCGAGCAAGAACACAAAGTAGAGCGTCCGGCCGCTCTCCTCGAGCTCCCTTGATTCCCCGCTCAAGGCGATCGTCGACCCGGCTGGTAGGACCGAGTCGCCGACCGCCCGCAGCTCGTCGATCGCCTCGCCCAAGGTAAAGCCTGGCGCCATGTTACCGGTCAACGTGAACGAGCGCACCCGGTCGTAGTGGTTGAGCTGCCTGGGTCCGAGCCCCTCCTCGACGCTGGCCACAGCATCGAGGCTTATCAGCTCGTTGTCCTTGCCGCGGATGCGGAGCCCACGCATGTCGCTTGGCGACGCGCGGTCGTCGGGCTCGAGCTGCATGATCACGTCGTACAGCTTGTTGTCGCGGGTGAAGGTGCTGACCTCGCGCCCACCCAGCATCGTCTGCAGTGTACCTGACACATCGCGGATCGGGACCCCCAGATCCTCGGCCCGGTCGCGATCGTAGCGCACCACCAGCTCGGGCTTGTTGACCCGCAGATTGGTGTCGACGTTTACGAGACCCTGAATCTGCCGGGCCGCTGCGGGGAACGTCTCAAGTCCGGTCGCCAAGGCGTCGAAGTCAGGATTCCGAACGACGAACTGCACCGGGCTCTGCCATCCAAATGCGGGCGGGTTGTTGGCAAACGCAAACACCCCAGGAATCATGAAGTACTGAGGCTGGATCTCGTCGATGATCTCCTGCACGCTGCGGTCGCGTTCGTCCCAATCGGTCAGTCGGCTAAAAACGATTCCACTGTTCACTCGGCCGTTCCAACCGATGATGCTGAAGTACGACGCGATGTCCTCAGTGTTGCCGAGAATCTGTTCGACCCTTTGTTGATAGCCATCGGTGTACTCCTTTGACGAGCCTTCCGGCGCCACCACGATCGACATGAACCAGCCGCGATCCTCGGGCGGCACGAACTCACGCTTCAGCATCTTAAAGGCGCCCACCGCTACGAGCACGGTCGCCAGCGCGGCCGCGACAACGCCGCGGCGATGTCGCATCGCCCACGCCAAGCTGGTCGCGTAGAGAAGTGCGACGCGCTCGAAGCCGCGCTCGAAAGCGTTGAACAGCTTGCCATGACTCTTGGGTACGCGCAGGATCTTGGCGCTTAACATCGGCGTTAGCGAGAGCGCCACGAAGCTCGACACGACGACCGCGCCGATCATCGCCGCCCCAAACTCGTTGAACAATCGGCCGATCGTCCCACGAAGAAAAAGCAGCGGTGCGAAGACCGCTACCAGCGCGACGGTCGTCGCGATCACCGCGAACTTGATCTCGTTGGTGCCGCGGATCGCCGCCAAGTCCGGCGGTTCCTTGAGCTCCTCTTGATGCCGGTAAGCATTCTCCATTACGATGATGGCGTCATCGACGACAATTCCAATCGACAGTATTAGGGCCAACAACGTAAAGTTGTTGATCGTGAACCCGAAGAAGAACATCACTGCAAATGCAGCGATGATCGACGTCGGGATCGCCAAACCCGGGATTATTGTCGCTCGGAAGTTCCGCAAAAAGACAAAGATGATCAGGACGACGAGTATCCCGGCCAAAATCAGCGTCTCCTCGGCCTCGCGGATCGAGCGCCGCACAAAGACCGCCGTGTCAAATGCGGTATCGAGGTTGACGCCCGGCGGCAGCGCGGCTCGGATCGCCGGTAGCTCATCGTGAACCCGGTCCGACACTTCGACCAGGTTCGACTTCGACTGCCGAACGACGCCGATCGCAACCGCCGAAACACTCTTGAACCGCAGAATCGCGCGGTCGTCCTCCGGCCCCAGCTCGACGCGTGAGATGTCGCGGAGCTTTATGAGCTGCCCGTTCTGGCTGGCGACCGTCAGATTCGCGAATTCCTCGGGCGTCTTGAGCTCACCGAGCGAGCGGACGGTGAACTCGCGGCGATCGGATTCGATCCGCCCGGCCGGCACCTCGACGTTGCGACTCTGGATGGCGGCTTCGACGTCCTGGACGGTAACACCGCGGGAAGCCATCTCAGTCGGCGAAAGCCAAACCCGCATCGAGTAACGGCGCTCGCCAAAAATTTGCGCCCGGCCTACGCCGGGAACCGACTGCAACCGGTTCTTGACGATCCGATCACCGATATCGGAGAGCTGGAGCAAGTCATAGTTCTCGCCCGACAGCGCCAACCAGAAGAAGGGCTGCGCGTCGGCGTCCTGCTTCTCCACCACCGGCACCTCGACCTCTTGCGGGAGCCGGCCCCGCACCCGCGACACTTTATCACGGACGTCCTGCGCGGCGGCCTCGAGATCGCGGTCGAGCGTGAACTCCATCGTGATCGAGCTGAACTGCTCCGAGCTCGCGCTGGTCATTGTCCGAACGCCCGGGATCGTGCTCAACTCCTCTTCGAGCACGTCGGTGACCGTCGACTCGATGACGCGGGGATTGGCCCCCCGAAGCACCGTCGTCACGTTCACGATCGGCGAGTCGACGTCGGGGAACTCGCGCACCGGCAAGCGGGTGAACCCGATCACGCCGAAGAGCACCAACGTGGCGCTCATCATGCTCGCGAGTACAGGTCGCTGGATGCAGAGCTCAGGAAGTCGCATGGCCTATCAGTCTGGGGCTAGTTGGGTACGCAAGAATAGGGAGACACTTTGGCCAGAAGGGATTCAATTTATTCTCTTCTACCAGCGTTAGGTATCCCTACGTGAGGTCACCCGATCCTGTTTCAGCGCTGCCGCGGTAGCGATCGAGGACGAAGACCCAACCCTGGCTATAGTTGGCTTGTAGGGTGGCTGCCTCCTCGCCGAGCTTGTCCCACCCCGTATGGGTCACCGCCACCCGGGTGCCTCCCTCGGAGGGCTGGAAGACGACGCCCAGCTCCTGCGCCGTAGATGGCTCGCGACCGGGGTGCCAGCTCATAGCGAAGCGGTGAGGCGGATCCCAAGCCAGCACCCTCCCCCAGGTCGTTTCGGTGCCATCGGTCGACCGCTCGTACACCCGGCCCCCATGCCGCGTCTCGAACACGACCGTATCGGCCTTCTCCTGACCCATCGAATGGGTCTCCAGCGGCCACCACTCGGCGATCTCCTCGGTGAATCGCCGGAACGCAGTCTCCGGGTCCCAAGCGACCGTCACCGTGCTCTCGACTGGCGGAATCTCGGTCTTTGATCGGACTTCATTCATCGTTGGACGTCTCCTTCTCGTTTTTGATTGCGCCCTGGCGGGGCTCTTCGGTGTGGGCCGCGTAGGCATCCAACACACCGCTCCAGAATGACTCGACGTACGCGCGCAGCTCATCCAATCCAGCCCGGTCCAAGCTGTAGATCCGACGGGCGCCGTCTTTGCGTAGCGTGACCAGCCGGGCTTCTCTCAGCACGCGCAAGTGTTGTGATACCGCTGGCTGGCTGACCGGCACCCGGTGTGCCAGCTCACCAACCGATTGGGGCCGCTTTCGCAAACGCTCGAGCAGCATCTGGCGAGTTGGGTCAGAAAGAGCGCTCAGGACACGTTGATAAGCCATTACTTATATAAGTATAGGCTAATTCTTGTACACCGTCAACACCGCGCCTTTAACACTCGCCATTCACTAGGCGATATCGGCGAATTCGTTGTGTCCGTCGATGATCTTCCGAAGCGCCGCTCGGCAGTGGTCTTGGCCCGAGTACGCGTCAGCGGCGGTCCCCGACGCGGCTTGGGTTCCGGTCAGGGTGCCCCGCACACTCAAATCCCAGCCAACTCGGTCCGACTCGCGCTCGATTCGAGCCTCCCATGAAAGCGGGCCTGAGCGCCCTCGGGCCACCCACGCGCGGGGGGCCGTCGTGTCACCGACCTCGGTGAACTCGAGGCCTGCGTACTGGGCCCGCTTTCCCTTCCGCCGTCGCCACCACCGCACCTCAGGCCAGACGGAACGGCGGATAGCGATCGGTCGTCAGCACCAGCGCGTAGGCAACGGTACGCCAGGTCCAGCGCATAACTCCGACGACAAAGTCGAACAGCCCCCGCGGATACCGACCGGTGAACAGGATCGCGAACCACGCGATGACCACCGCCACCAAAGCCACCACCCAGAGGAAGGCCAACACGATGACGTGCGGGATCGCTAGCAACCATTTGACCAGCGGGAGCCAACGGTTGAGATCACGTTCGACGTCGGGGTAGTCGATGCCGAGGTGCACGGCTTGCTCCTCGTCGGTCGATGGGTAGTGATCGGTGAGCAGGAAGAAATACGATTCGACGCGGGCGGTAAAGCGCAAGAGCTCGAGGTTCCAGTCGAACCACCAGCGCGGGTACTTCTGCCGAAAGAGGATCATCAGTAAGGGCCCGGCGATCAGCAGACCACCGCCAACACTCTTCGCCCCCTCCCCGGCCTCGGAGTTCGTGGCGGCACCGGAAATCATGACCAAAACGATCGCGATCGGGATGATCATCACTATCCTGAACGCGGTCGTGAGCTGATCGAGTTTCTCCGGGTAGTCAACGTCAAAGCGCACGGGGTAGTCGCCGTTGGTCATGGTGCTCTCCTCCGATCAAGAGGGACCGAGGACTGGTGGCCGCTCACGCGGCGTCGAACACGATCACCGACCGGATCCCGTCCTGAGCCTCCATCAAGTCAAAACCCTCGTTCACCTGGTCCAGGGTCAGTCGATGCGAGACGAACGGATCCAGATCGAGCTTGCCCTGCAGATAGAGATCGACCAGCTGGGGAACGTGCGTCCTGCCGCGAGCGCCACCGAAACTGCCTCCCTGCACCTTGCGTCCGGTGATCAGAAAGCGAGGAATGATTTCGAGCGCTTCGCCCTTGCCGGCGACGCCGAGGACGGTGCAGATCCCCCATCCCATGCGTGCCGCCTCGACCGCTTGGCCCATCACTTTGACCAACCCGGTCGCCTCGAACGTATAGTCGGCGCCAAACCCATCGGTCATCTCCAGAATGCGATCCACCGGGTCCTGGTTGGCGCCAATCGTATCGGTGGCACCGGCCGCTTTGGCCAGATCGAGACGTTTCTCCGACAGGTCGACCGCGATGATCCG
>DAOWHI010000256.1 GCA_030641505.1 Gemmatimonadota bacterium
CGTCCTGGAGGCCGAGATCGACCTGGTGATCGTGCCGGGTGTTGCATTTGACCGCAGCGGGCAACGGCTGGGGCTCGGGGGCGGTTTCTACGACCGCTGGCTGGCTTCGGTCGAAGCCCCGACCGTGGCGTTGGCATTTTCCTTGCAAGTCGTTGAGAGGGTTCCACATACCGAACGCGACCAGGGGGTCGATCGGATCGTCACCGAAAACGACGTCATCGATTGCCGAGAGTCGCGATAACCCCTCGAGGCAGGACCCGACGCATTGAGTGGCATCGTTCTCACGGATCTGACCAAATCGTACGGCGCGTTTCCGGTCCTGCGCGGGATCTCGCTCACCGTCGAACCCGGCGAGCTGTTCGGTTTCCTGGGACCCAACGGAGCCGGAAAGACGACCACCATCAAGATCATGACCGGTCTGCTGCTGCCGTCGGGTGGTCGGGTCGAGGTTGCTGGATACGACGTCGTGGAGGACCCGTACGAGGTCAAACGTCGAGTCGGGTTCGTCCCCGATAGGCCCTTTCTGTACGACAAGCTGACCGGGTCGGAGTTCCTGGAATTCGTGGGGCACCTGTACGACTTGAGTCCGGCGACGGTCCGCGAACGTTCACGCGACCTGATCGAGCGGTTCGACCTGGGTGAATGGATCGACGAGCTCATCGAAGCCTATAGCCATGGAATGCGACAGAAGCTCGCTATCACGTCGGCGCTGCTGCACGAGCCCGAGATCATCATCATCGACGAGCCCACCGTGGGTCTCGATCCACGCAGTCAGAGCCGGATGAAAACCTTGCTCTCCAACCTCATTGCCAAGGGTCAGACGGTGTTTCTCTCGACTCATACGCTGGAAATCGTTGAGGCGTTGTGCACGCGGGTTGCGATCATCCATCGTGGGCAGATCATCGCCTTGGGAACGGTCGACGAGTTGCGCCGTGAGGCGCGTCGGGAAGACAGCTCGCTCGAGGAGATCTTCCTGGGGTTGACCGAGGGCGGCGGGTCGATCGACGAACGCTCCCTGGTGTGACGACCCTGTTCTATCCCCGGCTTGCCGGATTGAAGCGCGAGCAGCGACCAGCTGGGATCCACAGGGTCAGCGTGCCGGTCGTCCTTGGGCTCGTTTTTTGGGCCGGGCTCTACCTGATCATGGTCCGGGTGCTGAATCACTTCACCACCGTCGATCCCGACCTGGGTCGGATCTTGGCCGCCAAGCTGCTGGCACTGCTGTTTCTGCTATGGCTGTCGTTCCTCGCTTTCTCAGCGCTAATCACGGCCGTCAGTCAGATTTTCCTGGCGCGCGATCTGCCGATGTGGATTGCGGCGCCGATCCCGCTGCGCCGATTGTTCCGCGTGAAGCTGGTCGAAGTCGCCACGCTGGCTTCCTGGACAGCCATCTTTCTCGCCATTCCGGTGTGGGTGGCCTATGGGGTCGTTTTTGGCGCTGGTTTGGGTTACTACGTGGCGTTGGTGGTAGCAGTCGGGTGCTGCGTTGCGATAACAACATCGATCGGTGTCTTGGTCGCGGTCGCGTTGGTGAACCTGTTTCCCGCCCGGCGCGCGAGAGATCTCCTGTCGCTCGTCGCGCTGATGTTCATAGCTGCCGTCGTCATCCTCCTGCGCGCGGTCCGGCCCGAGGAGTTCGTGCGGCCCGAGGACTTCGGGACCTGGGCCGAGTATCTGGTCTCCCTATCAAACCCCACACTCCCGTGGCTGCCTTCGTACTGGGCGGCGCGTGTCCTGGGTGAAGTGTTGGGCGTATACAATGCGGTGCACTGGGACGCCGTAACGATGTATGGCTCGTTGCTGGTGGTCGGTGCGATCGTATCGACGATCGCCGCTGGGGGCGTGTTTCGCGAAATGTTTCGGACCGGCTACTCGAAGTCCCAGGAGGCGCGACAGGTCCAGTGGACGCGCCAGCTGTGGTGGTGTCGCACAGTGCAGTTCTTTGCCCGGCCATTCCCGCGACGTTTGCGGGCGATGATCGTCAAGGACGTCTCGACATTTTTCCGCGACCCGGGCCAGTGGTCACAGCTTTTTCTGCTGCTCGCGGTGATCGCCATCTATCTGTACAACTTCAGGGTGCTCCCGCTGGATGCCGCCGGCGGGACGGGCTACTTGTTGCGCGACCTACTGGCGTTCTTGAACATCGCCCTGGTTGGTTTCGTCGTCACCGCAGTGGCGGCCCGATTCGTTCTCCCCGGGGTGAGCCTCGAGGGGCCCACGCTCTGGCTACTCAAGACCAGTCCGGTGACGATCGGGGAGATACTATGGGCCAAGTTCTGGAGCGGATTTCTGCCGCTGGTCGCGTTGGCAGAGCTGTTGGTTGTATTATCAAACGCGTTGCTCCAGACGACGTTGCTTCTGAGCGTGATCTCGGTCGCAACGGTCTTGTTCTTGTCGGCGGCCATCGTAGGAATGGCCGTTGGGCTTGGAGCCTCCCATCCACGGTTCGATGCCCCCGACAGCTCTCAGGTGACGGCCGGCTACGCGGGGTTCCTGTTTATGGTCATGAGCGCATTGCTAGTGCTGGCGTCGGTCACTGTCCTCGCCTGGCCCGTCTACAACTCCTTCCGGGCCTCGTGGCTGGGTTGGGGTGTCGGCGCTGGCGAGTGGGGAGGGATAGCCGGCGGCCTGGTCGCGGTCGGCGGAGTGTGTGCGATCGCGTTGTTTGCGACGATGCAAGCCGGCAGCAGCCGGCTGAGCGCGCGGGAGCTGTAGCATGCTGAAGTCGCCACGCCTTGTCGTCGCGCTCGTCGTTGCGCCGGTCTTGCTCGCCACGTTCCCGATCGCCGTGACGGCGCAAGGCGACCTGGTTGGCGACGGTGTGGTGGAGGATGGGGGTTCAGCGGCGATCGCCGAGCTCCTCGACCCGATCGTTCGCAGACGGGGTGGTCGGATTGGGGTCGCGGTGTACGCCGCCGATCTCGGCAACCCGCTCTATCTTCACAACGCCGACCTACCACTGACGCCGGCTTCGAACATGAAGCTCTACACCACCGCAGCCGCGCTCGACCGACTCGGGCCAGATTTTCAGTACACGACGTCGGTCTACGCCGATGGCGAGATCCATCCCGACGGGACACTCGATGGCGACTTGGTCCTGGTCGGACGCGGAGACCCGACGCTCTCAGGTCGCTTCCATGGCGATAGCGTGACATTTGTTTTCGATCGATTTGCCGCCCGCCTCAAAAGGATGGGCATCCGTCGTGTCACCGGCGCAGTCGTAGGCGACGCGACGTATCTCGACGATACGCGGATCGCACCGGGGTGGGACAGCACGAACTTGCTGCGCTGGTACGGTGCTCGTTCGAGCGCCCTCTCGTTCAACGACAACGTGGTCACGATCGAGATCCAGCCTGGCGGGTGGGTCGGTGCGCCCCCTGCCCTCACTTTCTATCCGCATACCGATCGTCTGGAGATCTCGAACCAAGCAGTCACCGTGGGACGCCGGGGTGGCCGTTCAATCGGGATACGACGCCAGCCGGAAACCGGTGACTACTTGATTCGTGGTCGAATCCCGCTCAGAAGTCGTCCGCTCCAGTACATGGTTTCGGTCGAAGACCCGGCGCTCTACACGACGTCGGTATTTGCCGACCGGTTGAGACGAGTGGGGATCAAGATCGAGAGTGGCGAGCGGGTCGTGCACCGCTGGCAACGGGAGGCAGCGAGGTCGGCGACCTTGCTCGTGAGCCACACCAGCCCCCGCATGTCCGACATCGTCAAGATCATCAACAAGCGCAGCCAGAATTTCTTCGCCGAGCAGCTCCTGAAAACACTTGGCGCTGTCTTCAAAGCCGACGGATCGTTCGCCAGTGGGGCCGAGGTGATCTACGACGTGCTTGAGGGACTGGGACTGGAAACCGATGGTTTGACGATCGAAGACGGTTCGGGTCTCAGCCGTCTCAACCTTCTCACCGCCCGGCGCACCGCCGAGCTCTTGGTGGCGATGCGCGCACACCCGCTGTTCGATGAGTTCTACGCATCGCTCGCGATCGCCGGTGAAGACGGGAATCCTCGTCGGCTCGACTCTCCCGCGGTGCGCGGTAACGTCCACAGCAAGACCGGCACGCTACGCGGTGTTTCCGCGCTGTCGGGCTACGTCACGACCAGCGACGGGGAGCTACTGGTCTTTTCGATTCTGATCAACAACTTGCCGCGTGGGAAGTGGGCCGCCATGTCGATCGAAGACGCGATCGTCGAGCGGTTGGCAGAGTTTTCGCGATGGCACCCGGCTCTGTTATGCGCGACCGAGTCGAGCACGTCGAACGGTGGGAAGGGCTGCCTGCCCGAGGGTTAGTCTCTCCGCCTCAGCTCGTATGCGATCAGCGCCAAGGCGGCCAGGGCCACAGACGCGAAAACGATCTTCGTAGTCGCAGTGAGCGGTGGCTGCAGGTACAGGTGAGACTTGTGGCGACTGGCTCGGCCATTGCCGTGATCCGATACTCGGACGTGGTCTTGGGCAACGCCATCGAGGTTGCGACGGATGGCGCGCTTTAACCGGCGTATCGCGCTTGACTCGGACTGACCGTACGCGATGTAGCCGGGCAAGGCCGGAGAAGTGGCCGCGAAGGCGCCCTCGTCGGCTTCCTCGAGGAACACCTGAAAGCCCTCTATGGCCCCAAACCGATCTCGGATAAACCCAAGCATATAGACAAGATAGCGGGTTTTGAAGTGTTCGCCAAGCAGCCCGTCGAACCCCCGCTGCGGCTATGGGGTAGAATAAGGCTGCCCCCGGAAAGGAGGCTCAAGTGAGGCGCCGTATCCGCTTGGTGCCGATTGTCGCCGGTTTTGTTGTGGCGACCGGGTCGCACCTCCCCGCACAGAACGCTCAGCTCGACCGTGCGATTCGGTCGTTCCATACCGACTTTCGATTGTCCTCCGATCGGACTCGCACCGCACGCGGCGATTTCAACGGTGACGGTCGTGAAGACGTGGCCGCCATCGTCGAAGGACCCGAACGGTCGGCATTCGTGATCTTTCACGCCCAGCCGGATCGGTTCGCGCCGCACCCGCTGTTCACCAACCTGCCACCGGGATCGGTCGAGCTTCGGGTATTGCAACCTGGTCGGCATAGGGTCATCGGGCCGCAACGCTCAGTGGTGATCAAGGCGCCGGCTGTGGAGCTGGTCTTTCCGGGTCGTTCGAGCGCCATGTACGTGTGGCGTGATGGTCGCTACCGCGTGCTAGGTACGGAGAACTTTCGCTAACCGCTGGACGCCGAGCGTGATTCATCCCCGTTCCGAATAAGCGGTTTCCCAGCGCTCGAGGGGTCGAGCCCGAGTTCACTCAGAAAACGACGTCGGACCATCTCTTGAATCGGCACCGGATCTTCGTCGATGTTGATCTGAGCGCCCGCCATTCGCCCGTGTCCGCCAGCCGTTCCCAGCTCACCGACGATGGCTGAGATCACCGCACCGGCGTCCCGGGACTCGTCGCGAGTCCTCAAACTGAGATAGAGACGTCCTTTGTGGCGGCCCATGACGAGCACGTATTCGGTTTGCTCGAGCGGGGCCAGGAAATCTGCTAGTTCCGCAAGCAGGTCGGGATTGTCGGCGTCGCCAAGATCGGCGATCACCGCCCGGTCGTGGATCATTGACCGTTCTAGCGCAGCGTGAAACGCCTCGAAGTGGCGTCTGGGGATGAGTGGGTTCTCGATTCGTGCCAGTAACGACAGATCGGCGTGGGGGAAGATCTGGAGGTAGGCGTGGAGATCGGCCTCGCTCGACTCGCGCTCCAGTCCCCGGGTATCCGACTTGATGCCGATCAATAGGGCCGTCGCGAGCTTGGTCGATAGATCAATTCCGGCGGCCTCCAAATAGTAGTACATGATCGTCGAGGTAGCGCCGTAATCGGTGCGCACGTCGGCGAACTTCACGTTCGCGGTCTCGGGTCGCATAGGGTGGTGGTCAATGGCGATCGAGATCGGGAGATCGTTGGGCAGCGAGTGGTTCCCGGTTTCGGGCTGTGTGTCGATCAACGAGTGAGTTCCGTAATCGTCGAGGCGGACTTGCGCGAGCGGGTACAGTCGAACACCCAGTTGGTCAACCATGGCGCGATTAGTAGCGCGGCCGATCGTTCCGCCAAACGCGATGATCGGCTCGATCGAGAGCTTGTGACCGAGCAGAAAACTCAGTGCGTAGGCGCTGGCGATTGAGTCTGGATCGGGATGATCGTGCGTGTAGATCGCGGCCGGCGTCGCGATGTTAACCACAGCCAGCAGCTTGTCGAGCAGGCGCTGGGCCTGGTTGGTCGCGTCAGCCGATGTCGCTGATGGGCCGACCGACGTTCGGCCCAGGTTGCTGTCCGTCACGCGCGTGCTCCCTAGTCGGTCACCTGGATGATGCGCCGGGCGATTTCGCGAAACCGCTCGGCGATCGGCGAATCCGGCAGCGCCCGTACAAGGGGCTCCCCGCTATCGCCGGTCGGCGTGACATCCTCATGCAACGGGATTGTGCCGAGAAACGGAACGTTGAATCGCTCCGCAGTTGCTCGGCCGCCACCGTGTCCGAAGACCGAGTGCTCGGCACCACAGCTTGGGCAAACAAAGCTGCCCATGTTCTCGACGATGCCCAGCACGCGAGCGCCGACCTTGTCAAACATCTTGAGCCCCTTCTTGGCGTCAATCAGCGCAATGTCCTGCGGGGTAGTGACGATAACCGCTCCGTCCAACGGGACGGCTTGAGTCAGCGTCAAGTGCGCATCACCGGTTCCGGGGGGCATATCGACAACCAGGTAATCGAGCTCTCCCCATTCGACTTCGCGCAGGAACTGGGTAACGGCAGAATGGACCATCGGACCCCGCCACACCAGAGGCGTGTCCTCACCCTCGACCAAAAACCCGAGCGACATGAGCGAGATCCCGAGTCGGGTCAACGGTTGAATGCGTTTGCCGACAGTGCTTGGCTGGGCTCCCTTGAGCCCCATCATGGTGGGGATCGAGGGGCCGTAGATGTCGGCATCAAGCAACCCCACGCGATGTCCCTCGGCGGCGATCGCCAACGCCAGGTTGACGGCCACAGTCGATTTTCCAACGCCGCCCTTCCCGCTTGCCACTGCCAGAATATGGCGCACGCCCTCGATCGGTTTCTGTGGCGCCGGTCGTTTGGCGGGCCCAGCGGCGGCTCCGGGCTGCTCCTGGAGACTGATCGCCACGTCCTCGATACCGTCGAGACCGCCGATCTGCCCCTTGAGTTCCTTGAGGACCGTCTCCGACAGCGGTTGGGCCGGATCGACGAGCACCTTGAACGCCACCCTGCCATCGTTGATCTTCAGCTCCTTGATCCGGCCCAGCGAGATCAGATCTTTGTCGCTATCCGGATCACGGACGAGGCGGATCGCTCGGATGACGTCTTTTTCTTGCGCGGGCATAGTTTGCGACGAGTTTTCTGGGTTCAGTGAGGATGCGAGAGTGAGAAAAGACCATAACGAATATAGCAGCCCCCCTAATCGCCATCATGCCGCCTGCAGAATCGGCTTGTTGTCGTTATTGGTGGCGCTATTGATAGTTCTCAACGTCACGCCCATCCGCGGTCAATCGACGGATCGAGTTCCAGCGGTCCGGTTCCATCTAGGCGGCGCCGAGCTCCTGCCGATGGCATATCCCGAGCGGTATCGTGGCAACCCGGAAGCACTGACCGAGGATGTGGAGTGGGTTCGTGACCACGCCGACGAGCTCGTTGAATGGTGGGACCGCGAGGGGTTGCTATTTCTTCAGCGCGTGACCGACTTCGCCGGGCTTCGATGGCCATATAGGGACATCGATGTTTACCTGGTTCGTCACTGGCCAGTCGTCTCGATCGAGCGACCGCTGGTGCTCGCACTCGAGGCGATTCGAGCCGACGGGCGCGCGGTGCCAGTACCTGAAGACGACGATGTCCGCGTACTATTGGTCGCTCACCAAATCACGCACTACATCGTCGATCCGCCCGAATTTGAACCGTCAGGTCCACGAGACCTCGCCTACGAACATCCGTTCATGGCGCCAGGCAACTTCGAGGCCGAAGCGATGGTGAACTGGCTCACCTATCGGGCGATCGAGGACCTCTGGGGTCAAGAGCGGTTGGCGGCGGCCACCTCGGACGAGATCTGGCAGGCGTACAATCCCAATCATAGCTACGTGATCGACGAGCTGGAGCCCCGCCATCGGTTGTCACGGCGGCAGCCGCTGGCTGAATGGCTCGGGGACAATCCTCCCGGGAGCGAGATCTTCCGTGTACGTGACGCCTACGCGCGTCAAAGTACAGATCCATCAGCTCAACCGGTGGCCGATCGCGAGCGTGTAACCGGGACCGACTACGGCCTTGATCTCGGCGCCTCCTACGATGGCCGGATCTTCGTTGCCTACGTCGATGCTGAGTCGCCAGCCGGTCGAGTCGGTGTCCAGCAAGGAGACGTCGTACGCACGATCGAAGGTCGCGAGGTAGGGACGGACGTCGCACAGGCTCAGCAACAGATGGACGAGTCGTGGGACAACAACGGCGAGGTCAATCTTAGTGTGTCGCGCCAGGGCCGGGAGATCTTTTTCACCATCGAGGCGTCCTGAAGCGCGGTCACGGCCTCACCCTGAGCCATACGGTTGTGGTGCTCGCCGCCACGCTGGTATTCGGTTACTGGCTCTTGAAACTCACCGAGTGGTTGTTTCCCGGCTGGCCGGAGATCGTGCGCCTCGCACTGCCGACCGAGATCTCCTTCGCTGCCGCGATCGCTTTCGTAGTTTGGAGAGGCAATTCCGGTTGGAGAGAATCACTGGCCATAAAGGCGTTGGACCGTCGCTCGATCCCCCCGCTCCTTTTGGTTTTGGTTGGATCCGTGACAGTTTTCAGCGAGTTGTACGTTGTCATTCAGCGTCTGGCTCCGGTGCCCGAGGCATACGCTGAGTTTCTCCGCGGTCTCCTTGACACCGGGAGCCTCGAGACGATCGTTTTGGCGGTAATCTTGGCGCCGTTGCTCGAAGAGGCGCTCTTTCGCGGTGCAATCCTACAAGGTCTCAGCCGGACTCGTGGGCCACGCTCGGCGAGCACGTGGACAGCGATCTTCTTCACCGTGTTTCATATCTACAACCCGTGGCAGTTGTTGCCGACGTTCTTCCTCGGCCTGGTGCTCGCGTGGCTCGTGCTTACCACTGGTTCGCTATGGGCTTCGATCGCCGTGCACGGCCTTTTCAATGCGGTTTCGCTGCTCCTGATTCGGCTCCCGGCCGAGGATATCTCGCCGTCCCAATGGGCCGTCCCCTGGGTCGTGTCGGCGATCGTATTGGCGTTACTCGCCGGGAGTCTGGCGTTGTTGGTCGGGATGGCGTGGATCGAGCGGCAAACCGGGGGTGGGCCGTTCGCCGAGTCCGAGACGGATGCGAGTGGCTCACCGCCGCCAGGGACGAGCTACCTGCCCGACACCTCGTCGTAGGCCTGTCTGAATGCGTCGAGTTCGACGCTGCTCCAAGTCACGCGTCCAGCCCGGCGAACCTTTTCGAGCGAGCGCTGAAAGCGTTCTAGGTTAGCGGTTGCGCGCACCCCATCCGGTTCGGTGACGCGCGCCCGATCGAGATCCAACAGAGACGCCCCCCACTGACCGTCGGCCAACGGCTGCACGAAAACATTGCCGATGTTCAAGTCGGCATGGTCAAGACCGCATCGATGGGCATCACCCACCAACGCGCCGGCCGCGCGCATGGCTGCGATGCGGACGTCCACCGGGTACCGATTTGGCGCCAACAGCGCCTCCAGGTCGTGCCCCGGTTCGAGCCACTCGGTTGCCAGGTCGGCTCGGTAGCCCGGGCGCGCCGACGTAACGACAGCGCACACTACGCGAGGCGTAGAGACGCCGGCGCGACGAAGTTGCTCGCTGACGACGAGCTCCAGAAACGGCCGCGGTGGCGAGTCGAGGTACCGATCACCAAGCAATGGCGCCATCCAACCACCGCGTCGAAAGTGGCGCACCGCGGCATCGTATTCCCCCAACCGGACCCGATACACTGAACCGCGGCCGGTATCGATCCTCTGTCGCGATCGATCGGCGGCCCATACGCTCAGCGATCCGGCTTGATCGATCGCAGCTCGGACGTCATCTGCGGCGAATCGCCAGGCGACAACCGTGTGTGATCCTTGTTGCCAGCGGTCGTATCCGGGTGGAGGATGCGTCGGATCGTCTGTCAATGGTTACGGCGCCCAGCCGAGGATAAACCCTTCCACGAGTCGATCGATGGCTGGGTTGGCCCGCGAACCGGCACCGTTGACGAATACACTGAAAGCGTACTCGCGGTCGGAAACCGTGGTCATGTACCCAGACAGCGCGTAGACGTTGGCGATGAAACCGGTCTTGGCTCGCACCCGCCCTTGAGCGGCGCCGCCTCGAAAACGTCCCTTCAGGGAACCGCTCTGACCAGCGACCGACAGCGTGCGCGCAAAAACATCGCCATCAGGGCGTGAGCGCATGGTCGTCAGCAGCTCCGTCAACGCTCGGGGAGTCGTCAGATTGGCCGGCGAGAGCCCCGAGCCGTCGCGTAACAGAAATGCCGTCGTATCCATTCCGAGCCGAGCCAACGTCTCGCGCTCGACTTCGAGCCCAGCCTTCCACGTTCCGGCGCCGGCGATCTCCCGGCCCAACGTCTTTAACACCTGCTCGGCGTGCCAGTTTTGGCTCCGGCCGTTGATCGACTCGAGCACCCTCGCCATTGGTATCGATCGATGATTGGCGAGCGCGATCGAGTCACCCGATAGCACCGGCGAGGCGAGCGGATCCGACACCGTTCGGACGCGACCCTCGACCTCAATGCCGCGGTCGACGAGCACGCTTCGAAGAATTGTCGCCGAATAGTCGGCCGCACCCACCACCGCGACATACGCCGTGTCCGGTGGCTCATCGAGTGGCAGCACGCCGAACGCGGTGATCCGATTGGAACCCGGTTCGCGCTTCATATCGAACGTCGATTCGGTGCCCCTCGGTCCGGTCATTGCGTAGTTGTCCAGGGTGTAAAAGGGTGACTGCGGTCGAGTCTCAATCGACGGTGGCACGCCGGCGCGAGGCCCCGGTCGGATCGAAACATCGATGCTGTTGTCGTTGAACCCGAGCGCCCCGACAGGTGCCGCGTACCACCACATCTGATCGAAGCCGGACCAGTCTCGGTGGTGGTACTCGTTATCCCAATGCGACTCATCGGCGATCAGGTCTCCGGTGACCCGTTTCAGGCCCCGTTTCACGAGGGAATCAGCGAGCCATTCGAAAATCGAGGTCATCGATGGCGCGTGACGCCCGGACAAGTTTGGGTCGCCGCGACCGTATAGCACGAGGTCCCCATTCAGCGTCCCATCGGAACCGATTGGCTGAGTGGCGTAGACCGTCGTCCGGTAGGTGAAATCGGGCCCCAATCGTTCGAGAGCCACGGCGCTTACCACCAGCTTGAGATTGGATGCCGGAACAAAGAAGCGATCCGCGTTGTGAAGCGCGACCCACCGCCCGGCCTCGATGTCGAATACAGCCACACCCCAGTGTGCTCGGGATAGCGGGCCATTGGCCACCGTGGCCAGCCATGACGGAAGCGTGTCCCCTGCGGCGATCCGGATCGAAGACTCGGCCGCCGCTTCGGGCCGACTGGCGATCGCGACCATGGTGAAAAGCGACAGCCCGAGCACCATCGCGACCGATCGGATTTGTCTCGACCTTACGGACATCACTGAGGGCGAAGCTAGGAAGGCTTTTCCAGAGACGTCAACGTTGACGCCCCAGCGTGGGCTCAATCGACCGAGACGATCGTCTTTCCGGCCGAAAACCCGACCAATTCGGCGCGAAACTTCCCGAGGCCGATCCTGCTCGACAGTTTGACCGGCACGTGTCGATCGTCAGCGGTGACCCAAAGCAGGTTCTCGCCGCCTTTCTTGAAGACCCCTTGGTTGGTCTTGAAATCGAGTTTCAGGACGTAAGTCTCGAACGTGCCAGCAGGCACCTTGACTCGTTCCTTCTTGAGGACCTGAATGGTCAGTGGGTTGTCTTCTGGGTCCGCCAGATTCCGAAGTGTGAACTTGGCGCCGGGTTCAAACGGCAGCAGTCGGATGAAGTACAGAATCGACAGTTGATCGACCGCCCGCGGACTTGCCGGTTTTGTTTCTCCCTTGCCGTTGATGCGAAGGTGCTGCTCCTGGTCGAATCGGTAAACGCGATCACGGGCTGTGTCATTCTCGATCGATTGACGGGTGTACTTCAAAGAGTAGAGCTCGGCGGCGTCGAACCAAGCTTCCTCGGATTGCTCGATCTCGTAGATGACGGACACGCCTTCATTGCTCTCGACCTTGGACACGAAGTGGTACGCGGGGCGCCCTTCGAACTCGCCCAACTCCTCGATGCGGAGCCACCATGAGCCGGCGGGTACGAATCCGTACGCGACCGAGTAGGTAAGCTCCTCACCCGGGTTGAAAGCTAACGCGGTGGCGGTGTCGGCTTCGTTGGTCTGCGCGTGAGCGGCGGTTGAACCGAGCGTCAGCGCAAGCACGACGAGGTTGCTGCAGAATCGTCTCATAGGTACCGGTTATACGGGGCAGAGAACCGGTTTGTTCCCTGGCGGATCAGCCCTGGGCGGCCGGAGCGCGGTCTACGCTGCCGGTGAGGCTCAGTTGGCTCTTGACCGCGCCGTGCCACTCGTGCCGTGATTCGCGAGTGCGGATGTCGCAGCGGTTTGGCGCCGGCACCTCGGCGATCGATGGGTGCAGTCGCCCCAGGCGCAGGAGAAGCTCTACGTTGGCAGCGTTGTCGCGGTACGTGATGAGATTCTCCTGGTTCACGGTGATTGCTTGCTTGAGCGTGCTAATCCGATAGGCGCGGAACGTCGACGTGTAGTCGGTGACTCCTTGGAGCGGCATGACCGCCTTGAGAACCGTAGACACGACTCGTGCCCCAGCACGACGAGAGAACGGCATCGCCTCAGACGGTCGATCGGTTCTCTCACGCGCGCCGATCACGACATCCGCACCGGCTTCAATCTGTCGAACCATGTCCGGCACCGGATCCGGCGACCACGAAAAATCGCCTTCGATGGTGATCGCGATGTCGCGTTGCGGGTAGCGGGACAGCCGGCATGCTTCTCGAACCAGCCGGTCAAGTGCGGGTCCAAACCCGTTATTGTTGGCGTGCTTCAGAACTCTTACCGGCAGAAACTTTCGATATCGTTCCGCGACCTTTGCGGTGGCGTCTCGCGAGCCGTCGTCGAGAACGATCGCCAGGTAGTCGCGACGAACGGTCTGCATGACGGAACGGAGTTTGTAGAGGAGGAGACCGATCGTCTCCTCCTCTTC
>DAOWHI010000154.1 GCA_030641505.1 Gemmatimonadota bacterium
GAAAACCCCGGCTCAGACAGGATCGACGGCGTGCCGCCACCCCAATAGAGCGTCGCCAACTCAACCCCGTCGAACTCGCCTCGTCGCCGCCAATCATCGATCTCGCGCGCCAGCGCGTCGACGAAGACCGCTTCGCGACCGTCGTCGTGACCGATGTTGTAGAAATGGCAGTAGGGGCACTTGCGGGCGCAAAAAGGGACGTGGACGTAGACGTGGAGGGGACGATGCAATCGCTTAGTCCTTCGTCACGGGGTGGCTACGCGCGAAGCGGCTACCGGGAAGCGCGCGAGCGAGCCCCAGGATCTCTAGCTGGGTCAAATCAGCCAGCACTTTGGGGAGCGCCAACCCAACGCTGGTGGCCAATTCCTCCGGAGTGACGGGGTGCTCGGAAAGAGCGTCGAGCAACGATGAGACTGCGGTGCTCTTAGTAACGGTCGGGGTTGGCGGTGCGACCGGCAAGAGCGGCTCGACTCCATCAATCGGCGGGAGCGCGGCCAGCTCGTCGAGCACGTCCTGCGACCCGAAGACCGGTTGCGCGCCATCCGCGATCAGGCGATGCGCGCCCACCGACGTCGGCAAAAGCGGGTGCCCCGGCACCGCCATGACCTCGCGTCCGGCAGCCAACGCGTGGCGGGCCGTAATCAGCGCACCCGACCGGGCCGCGGCTTCAACCACTATCACGACCCTGACGAGCCCGGCGATGATCCGGTTCCGGCGTGGAAAGTGGTGCTTGAGTGGCGGGACGCGTTCGGGATGCTCGCTGATCAAACACCCTCGCGCAGCGATGTCGGCGGCCAGAGCGCGATTGCTGGCCGGTGCCGAGACATCGAGCCCACCACCCAACACGGCGATCGTGTCGCCGCCCACCTCGAGCGCCCCGCGGTGCGCAGCGGCGTCAACCCCGATCGCGCACCCGCTGACCACAACCAAGCCGGCTATTGCCAGTTGGGCGCCCAACTGCTCACCCATGGCGATTCCCAGCTCGGTCGTCCTTCGAGCGCCGACGATCGCCACCGCTGTCCGCGTGAGGAGCTGTGCATCACCTTGACAGTAGAGGTGCTGCGGCGGGTCGGGCGCGATCGCCAGCTGCACCGGGTACCTGTCGTCACCCAGCGCCAATCGTTGACGGCCGGCTTCAGCTCTCGCCATTCGCCGCCGCGGCGGTTTCCCTCACGACCCGCCACATCGTTTCGACCAACCCGTCCAGACCCGCGCCTGTCACCGCGCTCACCGTGTGCACGGCAACGACATCGTCGAAGCTCGCCGCGGGCGGATCACCCAAATCGCCCTTCGACCACACGACAACCTGAGGCAGCTCGAGCAGCGCTGCCGACCAGGTCCTGAGCTCGGATCGCAACGCATCGAGCTCAGCCTCGGGATCGGGGGTAATCACCGGAATGAGAAAACAGAGCACCCGGGTGCGCTCGATGTGGCGCAGAAAACGAGCCCCCAAACCCTTCCCCTCGGCCGCACCCTCAACCAGACCCGGAATGTCGGCAACGACGAACGAGCGCCCGGGTTCGATCGAGACGACCCCAAGGTTGGGTTGTAGTGTGGTAAACGGATAGTCTGCGATCTTGGGGCGTGCGGCGCTGATCCGCGAGAGCAACGTCGACTTGCCGGCGTTCGGCGCGCCAACCAGCCCGACATCCGCCAGCAGCTTGAGTTCGAATGACAGCTCGCGCGTCTCGCCGGGGATGCCCGAATCGGCCCGCCGCGGCGCCTGGTGGGTAGGGGTGGCAAACGCCGCGTTGCCCCGTCCGCCGCGGCCGCCGGCAGCGACTACCGCACTTGTCCCCGGGCTGGTCAGATCCGCCACCACCTCCCCCGTCACCCGGTCTCGGACGATCGTTCCCGGAGGCACGCGTAGACGAACATCGGCACCGTTCGCGCCGGCCCGGTTGTTCCCCGAACCGTGCTTGCCACGACCGGCGCGGTACTGTTTCCGATAGCGAAAGTCATGAAGCGTAGACAGGTTCGCGTCGACCGTCAGCACTACGTCGCCACCCCGCCCACCATTACCTCCGTCGGGCCCGCCGCGCGGCACAAACTTCTCCCGCCGGAACGAAACGCAGCCGTCGCCGCCAGTCCCCGCTTCGACGCTGATCGTGGCTTCGTCAACGAATTGCACGTAGTGCCCGCGTCCTACATACGGTCAATAATCGCGGTCGCAAACTCCGAGCACTTAACCTTGGTAGCACCCTCCATTTGCCGGGCCAAGTCGTAGGTTACGACCTTGTCACCAATCGCCGCCTCGAGACCGCCTTCGATCTTCGATTTGACTTCACCCCATCCGAGGAAATCGAACATGAACGCCCCCGATAGGATGACACTCCCAGGATTCACCTTGTCGAGCCCGGCATACTTCGGCGCCGTGCCGTGGGTCGCCTCGAACACGGCCCACTCGTCCCCGATGTTCGCTCCAGGCGCCAATCCCAGACCACCGACTTGGGCGGCGGCCGCGTCCGACAGATAGTCGCCGTTCAGATTCGGCAGCGCGATCACGTCGTATTCGTCCGGCCTCAGCAGCAGTTGCTGGAACATCGCATCCGCGATCCGGTCCTTTATGATGGTGCGATCGCCGCGATCACCATCGAGATCGGCCTCGGCAACCATCCGATCGCCAAACTCGTCGGCTGCCACCTCGTAACCCCATTGCCGAAACGCTCCCTCGGTGAACTTCATGATGTTGCCCTTATGAACAAGCGTCACCGAGGACCTTTTCTTATCCAGCGCATAGCGGATCGCCGCAGCGACCAACCGCTTGGTGTTGCGCTCGCTGATCGGCTTTACCCCGATGCCAGCGTCGGCCGGGATCTCGGTTCCCATCTCCTCGTTCAGGAACTCGCGCACGCGCTGCTGTTCTGGGCTCCCAACCTCCCACTCGATGCCGGCGTACACGTCCTCGGTGTTCTCACGAAATATGAGGACATCGAGCTTGCCCGGCTCGCGCATCGGAGACGGCGTGCCGGCGTAGTATCGGACAGGTCGAACACAGCAATACAGATCGAGCCGTTGCCGCAAGGTGACGTTGAGTGATCGAATGCCGCCACCGACAGGGGTCGTCAACGGGCCTTTGATCGCGACGCGGTAATCACGAATGGCTTGCAGCGTATCGTCGGGCAGATAGGAACCATCGCCATACTCGGCGACCGCCTTGTCACCGGCGAAAATCTCGAACCAACACACCGACCGCTCTGTTCCGTAGGCCGATTCGACCGCAGCGTCGAAAACCCGACGCGCGGCAGACCAGATGTCGGGCCCGATCCCGTCACCCTCGATAAACGGGATGATCGGCCGATCGGGCGTATTTACCCGAAACGCCTGATCGTATCCTATGATCTCGCCGTCCGAAGGGGGCTTCAACCGTTCGTATGTCATTTACGTGCTCCTTTCAGGTATGCAAGATTCGAAGCGCATCACAACGATACACGCGGAAGTGGAGCGTGGATTTGCGGGACCGGACTGGAGACTACCGCTTTTCGATCGGAGTGTAGATCAAATCGCTCAGCCCGACGTAGTTCGCGCGTGGCCGTATCAGTCGGTTGTGCCTGTATTGAGCTTCGACATGTGTGGCCCAACCGCTGATGCGAGAGATGGCGAAGATCGGCGTAAACACGTCGGTCGGGATGCCCAGCGCATGGTACGTGGAAGCCGAAAAGAAATCGACGTTGGGATCGATCCCCTTTTCCGCCGCCATCGTCTCCAGGATCTGTTCGCTCATAGTGAACCATTTTGGCTGCCCCGCGCGGGCGGTCAGATCTCGAGAGAATCCCCTCAGAATCGGTGCCCGCGGGTCCATTGTTTTGTAAACGCGATGTCCGAAGCCCATCACTCGCTCTTTGCGACCCAGCATCGCTCGCACGAAGTCGGCCGGCTCGAGCCCCCGCTGATCGATGTCGAGGAGCATCTTCATCACTTCTTGGTTCGCGCCACCGTGCAACGGCCCCTTTAGCGTTCCGACCGCAGACGTGATGGCGGAGTGGATGTCCGACAGCGTGGCCGCCGTCACGCGAGCCGAGAACGTCGAGGCGTTCATCCCGTGCTCGGCGTGCAGAATGAGACACACGTCCATGACGCGTGCGTCCTCGGGATCGGGCTCGGTACCGGTCAGCATGTAGAGGAAGTTCGCCGCGTGGGTCAAGTCCTCTCGCGGGCTGACCGGATCGTGACCGTTACGATGGCGCTCGAAGGCGGCCACGATGGTGGGGAACTTGGCCATCAACCGAGCCGCCTTCCGGCGCGTGGCCTCGGGTCCGATGTCCTCGGTGTCGGGGTCGAACAACCCTAACGTCGAGACGGCTGTTCTCAACACCGCCATCGGCTGAGCGTTCTTCGGGTAGGCGCGGATGAGGCCGATGATCTCGCTGTCCAACCGTCTGGCTCGTATCAGTTCGGCGTTGAACTGGTCCAGCTCCGAACGGTTTGGCAGAGCGCCGTCGAGCAACAACTTGGCGGTTTCCTCGAAAGTCGAGTTCGCGGCTAGATCCTCTATCGAGTAGCCGCGATAGACGAGTCGCCCGGCCTGCCCGTCGACATACGATATCTCGGAATCGGCAACAACAACGCCCTGCAAGCCAGCGATCGGCTTCCCTGCTGCAACGACTTCAGCCATGAAAAGCGAAGCTATCTGAGGGTTCTGGAGCCGTCAAACGGATCTCAAGAAGCGACTTCGCCATCTCCCAAGCGCGGCTTGTCGCCGATCCGGTGCACCTTCATGAGATTGGTTCGACCGGCGACATCGAGCGGTGCGCCGCACACCACCACGATAACCTCACCTTCGCTCGCAAGGTTTTCGATCACCAGTCGCTTCTCCATCTCCGAGATCAACCGATCGATCGTATCGGCGATCTCGGTGACCAACGGCTTGACCCCCCAGTGAATCGCCAGTTGGTTGCGAACCTGCTGGCTGGGTGTGAACGCGATCAACGGGACCGAGGGCCGGTACTTGGCCAACAAGCCTGCGGTCGACCCGGATTGGGTAAAGGCCACGATGTACTTGGCACGAACCTCTGCCGCGACAAGAGTTGCGGCGTCGCCGATCGCCTCGCCAAAGTCCTCGGTCAGCTCGGTTTCCCGACGGCGGCGCCAGGGAGCGCGCTCGATCTCGAGCTCGGCGGCAACGATGATGCGCCCCATCATCTCGATCGCCTCCACCGGATGGTCGCCGGTCGCGGTCTCGGCAGACAGCATGACAGCATCCGTACCGTCCATCACGGCGTTAGCAACGTCCGACAC
>DAOWHI010000107.1 GCA_030641505.1 Gemmatimonadota bacterium
TCGACCGAGAGTTGGACGGCAAGGTGGCCCATTTGGTCGACTACGGTGCGCGCAACGAGGAGGTGCTGGCCGATGCCGTGCGTGAGGTTCTCGGCGAGCCCAAGGCCGCCCTCTCCGATGACGAAGCGATCAGCCTGGCGCTCGATCCTCAACTCAATCCGCCGCTCGGCGAGGCGCTAAATCTGACTACCCATGCCAAGCTCACACGAGCCCTATTCCACCCCCACTACACGTTTCGGAAACGGCTCTCACACGCCGGTGACTCACAAGACCAACGCCACCGCATGACACCCGGTTCGCGACCGGCGCTCACCGCCCACGTCTCCGGCGACCCGGACTACATCGTTCCACGGTTGGTGCTCGAAGACGCGTGTGTTGAGGCGGCCTACCGAGAGAGCATGGAGCGAACGTGGGAGGACATCATCGCGGTGCGCGCCGCTGGAGCCTCGGCAGAGTTCGCCGAGTATCTGTTGCCAAACGCCGTCGCCATCCGGTTCACCGAGTCGGCGGACCTGCTCAACTTATGGCACAAGCACACGATGCGTCTGTGCTACAACGCGCAGGAAGAGATTTGGCAGGCATCGCTCGAAGAGGCCCAACAGGTGGCCCTAGTCAATCCGAGAATTGGGCGTCATCTGGCCCCACCCTGCACGATTCGTTTTCGCGCTGGTCAGCGACCGATCTGCCCCGAGGGAACACGCTTCTGCGGCGAGAGGGTTTGGAGGCTCGACGTGGACGCTTTCGCCCGCCGGATCTGACTAACGCCAGGAACACAGCGGTCCGAACCCTTCGTCGACGCCAGGTGTAAGCGGCCCGAGGAGGGTGCGTGAAACCGGACATCGATGCATGGTGGGGATGGCCTTTCAAGCTCGCCATACTGGCTGCTGCGGCGATCCACGTCGTGGCGTTGCTGACGCTTTCCATCCCCGTGTCAAGAGAGTACGTCGGGTTAATCGACGAGGGCGATTGGTTTACAATCCCATCGATCGTGACCCAGCCTCGTCGGGCCGAGCCAGAACCCACGGGCCGGCAATTCGATGACGCACCGCCGCTGCAGACCCGACCGGTGCAACCGAAAACCGAGATTCCCCAGCCTGCGATGTCGCCAACGGCCCCTGTGACCAGAACGATTCCACCAACGACGCTGAATGCGCTTACCGAACCGACCCAACCGTTGATCATCAAACCAGCCGGGATCGGCCGCAGAAAGCCACCCGTCGACGCCAGGCGATTGGCGATCGCGCGAGCGGAGTCACTCGTCAACTCGCGGCTGGCGACATTGCCCGGAGCGGGTACCCCGGCACCGAAGCGACCCATCGCGCTAGCCGAAGACGGCGGGGTGGCGGTCGTCATCCCGTGGCCGGGATTCCTCCCCGCCGATCGATACGACGACGTCTGGCGAGCCGATCGGTGCCGCAGAACCGACCGAAGCGATGACGACGACAAGCCAGGCGAAGCCGAAGCTCGCCGGGCACAGTGCTAGCTAAGACTTCCGAGAAAGCAGGCGGCTAAATGTAGCCTCTGAGGCGGGTTGCTTCCATAACGCGCGAGATCCCGATCATGTAGCAAGCATCGCGATACGTTAACCGCTCGGCCTGTCTGGTGGTGAACACGTCCCGCCAGGCCAGGGTTATGAATCGCTTTAGCTCCTCGTTCACTTTGCCGAGTGACCAGTGGAACTTCTGGACGTTCTGAACCCACTCGAAGTACGACACGATCACACCGCCAGCATTGACCAGCAGGTCCGGCAGCACGATGATTCCGCGCCCGTTCAGAACATCGTCCCCACCTGGTGTCACCGGGTGGTTGGCCGCCTCGACGACCACTCCAGCCTGGACGTCTGCGGCGACTTCCGGCGTGATCACACCACCGATCGCCGCCGGCACGAGAATGTCACATTCGCACGTCAACAGCTGCTCCTGGGTCACCGGGTCGGTGTCCGGGAACCCGACCACGCTACCGGTGTCGTCAACGTGCTTCAGCAACCGCGGGATATCGAGTCCGTCGCCTTCGAGGATCGCGCCGTCGACATCCGAAACCGCCACGATGGTAGCTCCCATCTTGTCTAGAATGCGAGCCGACCAGCTGCCGACATTGCCAAAACCCTGGATCGCGATTCGCGCGCCCTCGAGCGCGAAACCACAATCGCTCGCTGCCGCCTCGAGCACATAGGCGGCTCCCTGAGCGGTCGCCTGCTCGCGACCTGGCGAGCCCCCGAGCGGAATCGGCTTGCCGGTGACGATCCCGGGTGTGTGACCATAGCGCTGGCCGTACGCGTCCATCATCCACGCCATTATCTGCGCGTTGGTGTTCATGTCGGGCGCCGGTATGTCACGATTGATTCCGAGGATGTAGGAGATATGCGAGGTGTATCGGCGCGTCATGTCGCGCAGCTCGCGCTGGCTCATTCCCCGCGGGTCGACTTGAATGCCACCTTTCGCGCCTCCGAAAGGAA
>DAOWHI010000155.1 GCA_030641505.1 Gemmatimonadota bacterium
CCCCCGGCTCGGAGTACTCTTTGAACGTTGGGCTTTGCCAGAGCTTGACCGCTTGCGAGCGATAGACCCAATCCTTCCACTCGCGCTTCCATGCCGTATAGCTCTTGGATTCGGTGCCAACCGTTGGCACCTCGCCGTATGAGACAGCGCCATTCTCGGGTTCGGTTGTGAGATCGCTGGCGTCGATGTTCACGCGTGTGGCAGCGTTCCAATCGACGGCCATGGGAGCGATCGTCATCGGCACGAGCACGGTGATCTCGTCGGTCACGCTAACCCCAGCCTTGCGGTTGTTGCACCGGTATTGTGCGATCGATAGCAACGCCGCGTCGTAGTGGAGCCCCGCGGCAGCAGGCGCGAGTTGCCGGACGGGCACGAAGTGCTCGGGTACCTTTGGTGGCAGGACCGGCCGCGCCACCGCCGGCGGTGCGGACGGTGCGGATGGCTCAACAGTTGCCAACGCCTGTGGTTGGACTGCGGCCGACTCGACGTCGCCGGTCAACCGTTTGATCTCCTTGCGCGTCAGCGGACCGCGCAGGTACGACATCACCCAGCGAGTTTGGAACACCGCCGGCTGACTATCGTGAACGTTGTTCATGAGGAACACCCGCTTGCCGAGCCCGGCCAATGTCTCGTCCATGTCGCCCTTGTCGAACGTGGCTCCAGTGCCGGCCGCAGCGCCTTCCAGCCCTTCCAGCACACGAGCCTTGTCGCGCTCGGTTTGCAGGCGACCGATAAACCATGTGCCGGTGTTCGATAGCCCCTTGTAGTCGAGGTCGACTGGGTTCTGTGTCGCAAGCACTACCCCGACGCCATACGCGCGGGCTTGCTTCAGCATCGTCAAGAGCGGCTTCTTCGACGGCGGATTGGCAACCGGTGGGAAGAAACCGAAGATCTCATCCATGTAGACCAGCGCTCGCAAGCTCGTCGTGCCCGACTGGGCGCGCATCCACCCGACCGTTTCGTTGAGCAGCAACGACACGAAGAACATCCGCTCGGGCTCGCTCAGGTGCGCGATCGAGACGACCGAGATCCTGGGCTTGCCTTTGGTGGTGTAGAGGAGGCGGTCGATGTCGAGCGGCTCGCCGGTCAGCCAACTCTCGAACCCGGGCGAAGCGATCAAATTGTTGAGCTTGAGCGCCAAGCCGTACCGCTCGTTGGCGGGGTAGAACGAGTCGACCTCCATGACGCCGATTCGGCTCACCGGAGGCTGCTGGATGGCTTGAATCAGCGCCGGCAGGTCGAGGCTCCGGCCGGCTCGCCAAGCTTCTTGCAGGATGGTAGAGATCAGAATGTGTTCGCGGCTTTGGATCGGATCGGCCTCGATGCCGAGGAGCCCCAGAAGCCCGGTTACGGTTGTCTCGATCCTATCGCCCAACAGCTCGGAGTCTTCCCTCAGCGACGCATCCGGGGCCGCGAACGAATTCAGAATCGACAACGGGCGGCCGCATACTCGTCAGGCGTTTTCCCTTTTCGACCCGCGTCCTCTTCGTTGATCCACGGTCGAAAGTCGGACGGGCGAAGCTCCGGGAACGTGAGCAGAAGGTTGCCGAGATCGCCCTTTGGGTCGATCACGATCGCCGGTATGCCGTCTAGTGCCGCTTCCTCGATCAACCCGACGCACAGACCGGTCTTGCCGCTCCCGGTCATCCCCACGCACACCGCATGCGTGACCAGATCGCGGGAATCGTAGAGCAGGAGCGGGTCTAAGCGCTCCTTCTCGTCCAAATCGTAGAGCTGGCCCAGATAGAAGACACCGAGTTTTTCGTATTCCTGCATGGGCTCGATTCTAAGAAGCAACGTTGGTGGCGACAACGCACAAGCCCCCGGACCGATCAGGCCCGGGGGCTCGTTTTTGATCGCACCGTTAAGGTGCTGTCATACAGCGACTACGAAATCGGTTTCTCTGGCAACTCGACGGTGAACGTCCACAATCCCGAGTTGTAGTCGGTGGCGTACAGCATGTCGCCGACTACCGACCAGCCGTCGCCAAACATCGGGAAAACACCCCAGACGCGAGTCTCGTATGGCTTCTTGGCATCCTCGGGTCCCGCGGCAGGCAAGAAGTACGCGATCTCGCGACCCTGAGCGTAGAGATCGCCGCGCAGCGTACCGCTCACATCGACGGCGCGAATGCCACCCTGATAGTACCCGATGTACAGCACGCCATCGTCGATCCAGAAGTTGTGCGCGCCGGCTTCCGGCACCTCGTAGCGGGCCACGTACTTGGGGTTGGCGATATCGCTGATATCGACGACATGGACTGGTCCGCGCGGATCGCTGCCTGCGGGAACCGTTCCCTGAAGGCTGAAATCCTCATCGCCCACGAACACGTAATCCCCGTACTGAATCGCGGAGTGGGTCGGACCACCCGGGTAGAAGATCCGGCTCAGCTGAACCGGCGCGGACGGCGTGCCACCCTGGCCGCCACCCCCAACATCCAAGATCACCAGACCGTCGCGCAGGTACGATAGGTACGCTATGCCATCTTGAACCCAGACGTCGTGCAATGAACGGCCTTCAACCGCGAGTCCCCAGCGACCAATCTCGCTTGGATTCACCGGATCGGAAACGTCGATGATGTGCATGTCACCGGTGCCATCGTTGACGGCGTACACCAGGTCGCCGACCCAGAAGACGTTATGGACGCCCGAGGTCAGGGTCTCGGTGTACTCGCTCACCAACTCGGGTTGCGCCGGATTCTCGAGGGAAAACACGAGAATACCGTTGCGCCGATTGGCCGCCCCCTCACGCGTCGCTACCAGCCAGCGCCCATTCTCCGAAACCTTGACGTCGTTGACCACCCGAGCGTCGAACTCCTGCTGATCGGTCAGCACCGGGCTCGCAGGGTCGGACACGTCGTACGTACGAAGCTGGTTTGCCTGATGCGTCCCCACGTATACGTACGAGTTTTGGGGCCACAGGTCGGCGGTATACGTCTCGGTGTTCATACCATGACCGTTTATGTGGATCTTGCCGGCCACACCACGCGACTCGGCCTCGATCGTCGATGTCGCCACGCGATCGCCCAACACGGCCACGATCGTGTAGCGGCCGGCGCGCTCGGCCACGAAAGAGCCGTTGGCATAGACCTCGGCGCCAGGTTCCGAAACCGACCACACCGGGTGCGCATGGTCTTCGTTCAACGACAATTGGACGACGTCGCCGGTGCGCACGGCGCCAGCCGGCACCCCAACAATCGACAGTGAGCCACCCGGACCACGCACGACCTCGATCGAGTACTCGGCGGTCGCCTCGTCGGCCAGCAGCGTAACCGTCGCCCGACCGGGGGATGCCGCCACCAACGTATGACCTTGAATCGCCACTACGTCGGGTGCGCTCGACTCGATCTCGACCTTGGGGTCCAGCACCCAACGATTGACCGAGTTCAAGGCATCCAACTCCAGCGGCACGTGACTGCCGACCGCCAACTCACCGGGTACTTCGTTGAAGATCGTCAGCGAGTCGATCTTGGGATTAAGGACGGTGATCTCGGCCATGCCGATCGCTCCGTTGACCAGCGCAACGACTTGCTTAGTGCCGGCCTCCATAGAGACGACCTCGCCTTCGGTGTCGATCCGAGTCCGCGAACCCCCGGCGTACCACTCCACATCGGGGTCGACGATCTCGTTGCCAGCCTCGTCGTAGACGCGAGCGACAAAGCGACGGGGTTGGCCTGGCTCAAGCGTGGCTCCGCCCGGCACGACCTCGACGCGCGAGATCCCGGGCGCGGACGCGAACATCGATGGGTCGGGTTCGATCGTAGCGGTTTGACCTACCGGGATGAAGCTAACCGGCGCCATGTCACGTTGATCACCCTCGAGTACAAAGCCAAAACCGGCAAACACGTCTCCATCGCGAACTCCGACGTAATGCACGTCGGCGCCTGGTACCTGGAGCTTGAAGTCGACTCGGTCTTCGGTCAGATGACTTTCGGTGACGGTGACCATCCCGCCTTCGGGCGAGATGAACTTGTCACCCTCGATCTTGAACGGCATCGGCGGTGCGTTGATGCCGGGGCCCTGAATCGCGTACATCGTGAACCCCTCTGGCGCCTCGGTCGCGCCTTGGGCCTGCAGACCTGGCGCCACAGATACGGCGACCAGCATAAGAAACATGAACAAAAAAGCGGTGCGCATCGGCTTCCCTCGCGGTTGCTGTTGGTAGATACAGATGGAAGAACGCTTGACGATTACTCGAGTTATACGGTTGGACGGCGGTCGGAGTTTCAGATCACGGCTCGGCCAGCTCTTCACCCTCCTGGCCGGGCGACCCCTCCTCGCCGGGTCCGGCCCCGCCGGCCATCCCACCACGTGGCATCGGCATGACCGGCGCCCCTTCGGAGAGCCGCTCGAGGCCACCGACGACGACCTGGGCGTCAGCCGGAACCGCGCCCCTGACCTCGACAAAGCCCCGCACGCGGACCCCGAGCTCGACCTCACGGCGCGAAGCGATCCCTTCCTCGACCACCCAAACGTAGTTCGCCCCTTGCAGCGGCAGGATCGCGTCCTCGGGGACGACGATCGCTTCAGGTCGAATTTCGGTCGCCAGCCGGGTCTCGATGAACATCCCCGGCATGAGCTCGCGATCCGGGTTGGGAACCTTCGCCTTGACGGTGATCATGCGGCCCGGAAGCTGGACCCGGGGATCGACGAAATCGACCTCGCCCACAAAATCGCGGTTCGGAACGGCGGCTACTTTGAACCGTACCGTCTGTCCGACGGCGAGCCGGTTGGCATGGCGCTCGGGAACCTGAAACGCCGCCCGCTGTGGATCGATCGTCTGCAACGTCGTCAACGCTGTCGACGTCGTCACGTAATCACCGATCGAGACGTAGCGCTCACCGACGACACCGGCGAACGGCGCGCGAACAACGGTCCGGTCGAGCCTAACCTGCTGCAGGTCGAGCTGGGCCTGCTTGCTGCGCTGGTTCGCCTGGGCTTCTTCGAGATCGGCCTGCGACGACGCGTCGCGCGCGAGCAGCTCGCGGGTTCGCTCGAGCGCCTGGTCTGCCAGGTCACGCTCAGCCTCGAGCTGAGCCACGAGCGCCCTCAGTTCCGCGTCGTCGATCTTGAATAGCGGTGTGCCACGGCCGGCCACCGCGCCCTCGCGGGCCAGGATGCTCACCAGCCGCCCCTCGATCTCGGGCTTGAGCTCTATCGCCTGGGCGGCTTCGATCTCGCCGGTCGCCAGGAGCTCGTCGATCACCGTGTCCTGCTGAGCGATCGCGACCTCGACCGGCATCGGGGGTGGACCTTCCCCTCCCGGACCACCCTCGTTCGATTCTGCGTTGCCGCACGCCGTCAACGCTATCGCGGCCGACGCAATCAGAAGAATCCTATCGAGCCCCATCGTGGGTCCCCTCTCGTATCGATTGTTCGTGCTCATGGTTCCGCTCGGTCCAGGAACAGCCGTCGGCCGAGGATCGCCTCCAGACCGGCCAGCGCGAGTCGAGTTTGTTGCCGCGCCTGGACCACACCGGCTTCGGCGTCGGCCAAGTCGACCTGGGCGGTTACCAGATCGATGATCGTCGTCGCCCCAGCCCGGTACCGCTCGTCCTGGACCCGCAGGTTCTCGCGCGCTACGACCACCGCCGTGGTCGCCAATTGGGCTGCCGCGCGGGCGGTCTCGTACAGCTGGTACGCCTCCACGACATCGCGAGCGACGGCCCGCTGGGTATCATCCCGAAGCGCTCGAGTGAAGGCTTTGGTCGTGCGCGCTTCGGAGAGTCGCACTTCGCGCTGGGCGTTGTCCCAGATCGGGATATTGAGGGCAAAACCCCACAATGTTCGTTCGGTCGCGGTCGGGAAAAACGTCTCGTCGAATCCGGTATACGAAGTAAAGAACGTGAGTTCCGGAAGATATTGCGACCAGACCGACTTGAACGCCGAGCTGGCAGCAGCGGCGTCAGCGCTAGCCTGAACGACGCGCGGACTCCCGTGTGTCGCTTCAACCACCGCATCTTCCTCGGACACCGGCAGCGGTGGCGCCGGCAGCGTATCGAGCGGGGCCGCACTGACG
>DAOWHI010000024.1 GCA_030641505.1 Gemmatimonadota bacterium
CACCAACTTCGATGTCGTGTCCGCAGATGGCGCGTTCTTGGGGGGCATCATCGCGCCCGGTATCGAGAGCGGGTTCGAAACGTTCACCGCCGCGACTGCGTTGCTGCCACGGATCGCGCGTGCGCACCCGGACTCGTTCATCGGCAAGACGACCGTTGCCAACGTTCAGATTGGGGTTTACGGCGGAGCCGTGGCGATGGTCGATGGGTTGGTCGCTCGGATCCGCGAGGAATGGGATCCGGCGGCGCAGGTGATCGCTACCGGCGGATTGTCTGGCGTGGTCGGACCGGATTGCCGTTCGGTCGACATCATCGATCCCGACCTTACGCTGAAGGGGATTGGCTGGGGGTACGAGCGGCTTTTGCCCGTGCGCGCCTGACGCCCCTCGCTGTTGGGCGCGCTCCGCGAGGCCCTGCCAGATCGGCAGAACAACGGGCTTGACGTGGACAGGCGGTTCTGCTAACCTTGTTAGCACTCTAGAGCCACGAGTGCTAACAACGCTCGTCGCGCACTCATTCCACAACAAGAACACAGTAACGCTTCTGGGAGGATTGCACAGACATGGGTAGTAATCTCAATCCACTGGCTGATCGCGTGGTTATCAAGCCACTCGAGGAGAAAGAGACACAGAAAGGCGGCATCATCATCCCCGACACGGCAAAGGAGAAGCCGCACGAAGGAAAAGTCGTTGCGGTTGGCCCGGGCAAGATTGCCGATAACGGGGAGCGGATCACGCCCGAGGTGAAGAAGGGTGACCGTGTCTTGTACAGCAAGTACGCCGGGACCGAGGTCACGGTGGACGGCGAAGAGCTTCTGATCATCAAGGATAGCGACATCCTGGCCACCCTCTAACGTGGGGCCGGTAGTCAATCACGATTTTCTATTAGGAGGCAAAAGAGGAACATGGCCAAGGAACTGAAATTTGACGTCCAGGCCCGCACCGCTCTCAAGCGCGGGATCGATCAGATGGCCGACGCCGTCAAGGTGACGTTGGGCCCGAAGGGTCGGAACGTCGTTCTCGACAAGAAGTTCGGCTCGCCGACGGTGACCAAGGATGGCGTGACGGTAGCGAAGGAGATCGAGCTCGAGGATCCGGTCGAGAACATGGGCGCCCAGATGTTGAAGGAGGTCGCGTCCAAGACGTCGGACATCGCCGGTGACGGCACTACCACGGCGACGGTTCTGGCGCAGGCGATCTTTCGCGAGGGTCTGAAGTCGGTGACTGCAGGTATCAACCCGATGAGCCTGAAGCGCGGCATCGATCGCGCGGTCAAGGTCGTCGTCGAGGAACTTGAGAAGCTCTCTGTCAAGATCACAGGGGACAAGAAGGAGATCGCCCAGGTGGGTTCGATCTCGGCCAACAACGATCCCGAGATCGGCGAGCTGATCGCCGATGCGATGGATATCGTCGGCAAGGACGGCGTCATCACCGTCGAGGAGGCCAAGAGCCTTGAGACATCCAAGGAGACAGTCGACGGGATGCAGTTTGACCGCGGTTACTTGTCGCCGTACTTCATCACCGATCCCGACAAAATGGAAGCCGAGATCGAGGACCCGTACATCCTCGTCCACGACAAGAAGGTCTCGACGATGAAGGATCTGCTCCCGCTGTTGGAGAAGATCGCCCAGTCGGGGAAGCCGTTGCTGCTCATTGCCGAGGACGTCGATGGTGAGGCTTTGGCGACGCTGGTTGTCAACAAGATCCGCGGAACGCTGAAGGTCGCGGCCGTCAAGGCGCCCGGCTTTGGCGATCGACGCAAGCAGATGCTCGAGGACATTGCGACGTTGACTGGCGGCAAGGTGATCTCGGAAGAGGTCGGCTTCAAGCTCGAGAACGTCGTGCTGAAGGACCTCGGTCAGGCCAAGCGCGTCGTCATCGACAAGGACAACACGACGATCATCGATGGCGCCGGCAAGCCGGCTGACATCAAGGGGCGCGTCAACTCGATCAAGCAACAGATCGAGAACACGACCTCCGATTACGATCGCGAGAAGCTACAGGAACGGCTGGCCAAGTTGGCCGGCGGCGTAGCGGTGATCAGTGTCGGTGCGGCGACCGAGACCGAGATGAAGGAAAAGAAGGCCCGCGTCGAAGATGCGCTGCACGCGACCCGAGCGGCCGTCGAAGAGGGCATCGTCCCTGGCGGTGGCGTAGCCTTCATCCGGACCCAGAAGGCGCTCGATGAGCTGTCGCTGGAAGATCACGACGAACAGTTGGGCGTCAAGATCGTCCGCAAGGCTCTCGAGGAGCCGGCCAAGTGGATCGTGCAGAACGCCGGTCTCGAGGGCGCGGTGTACGTCGAGAAGATCAAGACCGAGAAGAAGAACGTTGGGTTCAACGCCCAGACCATGGAGTTCGAGGACCTCATGGTGGCCGGCGTCATCGACCCGACCAAGGTGACCCGCACGGCGCTGCAGAACGCCGCGTCGATCGCGGGGCTTTTGCTGACGACCGAAGCGGTTGTCGCCGAGAAGCCGGAAGAGAGTCCAGCTCCGCCGATGCCCGGCGGTGGCATGGAAGGCATGTACTAAGCCGACTCTTCCAAGCTGGTAGGGGGAACGGGGGGCAGCGATGCCCCCCGTTTTTCGTGGGCGAAGGTGGGCAATCAGACGCCGGTGCGGGTATATTTCATGCAGTGTTCTAGACTGTCGTTCTCGTGGGGGCGAAAGGCTTCGACGGGGAAGGATGGGGTAGAGACAGCAGGTCGTGCAGCTCAGGTCCTCACGTTAAACGGTCCTGGGAAATGATAGTTGCGAACGATAACTTCGCACTGGCTGCGTAAGGAAACTGCGTAGCCCGATCCGCTCCTGACCGCCGCTCACCGGTGGGGGATGGATCGTCACTTTAGTGAGCTGGCCGTGTCATGAGCCTTCTGTGATGCGGCGAGACGTGGGCTTCGGTCCGCATGGAGGCTTGCCCAGCGGCTAGCGTGTCGGCGGTAGGCCGTTCGGGGACACAAATCAGCTGACTAAGCCTGTAGCGGTTTCTATTGCGCCTCTCTCGGACGTGGGTTCGAATCCCACCGCCTCCACCAGAGTGATCCACGGGTTTCGGTCTCCCACCGGGGCCCGTTTTGGTATCAATCGGGACAATCGGAAGATGACTTCAAAGATGCTGGGAAGATCCCTGGGAATGACGCAACCGCCCCGCGCCGTCTTATATTGATCGCAGATGTACCCGATTCTTTTCCGCGTCGGCGACTTCACCGTGACTTCATACGGGGTCATGCTGGTGGTCGCCTTTATCGGCGCCGGGCTCATCGTCGCGAAGGAGTTCCGACGTCGCGGCCGGGATCCGTCGGCAGCCCAGGACATCGTGCTGGCCGCGATGGTGGGTGGTGTGGTGGGCTCCAAGCTCTACTGGGCATTCGCCCAGGGCGGGGAGTTGGCCCAGGATCCGTTCGGCACGCTGTTCAGCCGCGGTGGTTTCACCTTCTATGGTGGGCTGATCGGTGGTATTCTGGCCGTTCTAGGATGGCTGGCTTGGAAGAAGTACCCGCTCCGGCAGGCAGTCGACGCGTGCGCGGTGGCGGTTCCGGTCGGGTACATGTTGGGTCGCGTCGGGTGCTTTCTTGTCGGCGATGACTATGGCTACCCGACTGATGTGCCCTGGGCGGTGGCGTTCCCTGAAGGCAGCCCGCCGACGGACGTGCCCGTCCACCCGACCCAGATCTACGAGATTGTGCTGACCTTGCCGATTTTCGGATTCCTGATGTGGTTACGGAAGAGGAACCTCCCCGACGGGATGGTGTTCTTCGCTTTCCTAGTGTTGGCCGGTATCGAGCGATTTGGGATCGAGTTCTACCGCGTCAACCCCGAGGTCGCCTTCGGCTTGACCGATGCTCAATTCGTTTCGGTCGGCCTGATCGCGTCGGGTCTGATCGGGATGACTTGGGTTCGGCGTAACCCGGCTCGGAGCGCCGCCAACGCGGCTCCTGCGCCCACCTCAGCCTGAGCCGAAGTCGAGCCGCCTAGAATACTTTCAGATTGATGTACTTCCGGGGGTTCTCCTGGATGTCCGTCATCAGCGACTGACTATCGATGACGAACTTGTCGATGCGCTCATACAGCGTGGGGTCGCGAATTAGACGCGCGACTGTACCCTCGCCTTCGTGCATCTCGGCGATCAGCTGTTCGCCCTGACGAACGGTCTGTACCAAGCGGTCGTACAACTCCGGGTCCTGAACCATCTTGCCGAGTGTGCCTTCGCCTTCGCGGATGCTAGTTGTGAGCGCCTGCAGGTCGGCGGTGGTCACGACCAGCTGGTCGTAGAGCCGCGGATCGTTGAGCAGCGCCGACAGCGTGCCGTCGCCGGTTTGGGCCTTGTCGAGGAGCGTCGATCCGCGCTGTGAGAGGCTGAGCCACTCCTCGTACAGTTGTGGATCGTGGATAAGCCGCCCCAGCGTGCCTTCACCAGTGTTAATGCTGGCGATCAATTGACGTGTTCCTTCAAGCGATCCGACTAGCTCTTCTACGCCTTCAGCGGCACGAGCGATCAACCCCTCGTAGTCGATCGGCGCATCATTCAAGACGATGTCGGCTTCTTGGAGAACGGGTTGACGCGGGTCACCGACCTCGATGTCGAGGTACTTGTCGCCTAGCAAGCCGACGGTCCCGATCTTGATACGCGACGAGCGCGTTACCTTGTCCTGAACCGAACGGTCAACATCGAACCCGATGATCACCGCTCGTTCGCCGAGCGAGTCACCATACGCGGCCAGCAGTCGTCGATCCAGGCTGTCGCGGTTGGTTGAGTCGATGAATCCGACCGTACGTACGGATCCGACACCGACGCCCGCGAGTCTCACCGGGGCCCCTTTCTGTAGCCCGGAGACGCCCGGCATCAGCGTGTACAGCGTGTATTTGTCGGCGAACACACCGGCCCGGCCACCGAGCGTAAAGAACGCCAGGAGGAACAACGCCAGCCCGACGATGACCAGAATGCCGACCTTGAGCTCGGACCAAGTGAGGAACTGCGAACGCCTCACGCGCCGGCCATCCTGGCATCGATAAACGAACGTACGTCTGGATTGTCGGTTGCCAGCACTTCTTCTCCGGTGCCCTCGAAGACGATGTCGCCGTCCTTCAGCATCGCGAAACGATCCCCGACCGCCAGCGCGGCCCCGATATCGTGCGTCACGACGATGCTCGCGACACCTTGTTGATCCCGCAACTTGTTGATCAGTGCAGTGATAGTCTGCGCTGCAATACAACCGACACTTGGGGTCGTGTCATCGTAAAGCACGATTCTGGGGCTCCCCATGATCGCCCTTGCGAGCGCGACCCGCTTGCGCATCCCACCCGATAGCTCAGCTGGCATCAGGCTGGCCACCTTTGGCTCGAGATCGACGAACGAGAGCTTCTCCTGGACCACGCGGATGACCTCTTCCTCCTCGTGGCCCTTCTCCTCGTGCAGTCGAAACGCCAAGTTGTCGCCAACCGTCAACGAGTCAAACAGCGCCCCACCTTGGAACACCATTCCGATCTGGCGGCGCACCTGGTCGAGAATCTCTTGCGAAGTGTAGGTGACGTTAACGCCGTGGACGTAGACTCGCCCCGAATCGGGTTCGAGCAGGCCCAAGATGATGCGCAGGATGGTGCTCTTGCCTTGACCGGAGCCGCCCATGACGACGAGGGTCTCACCGCGGTCGACCTCGAGCCAGATACCGTCGAGAACGGTGTTCTCACTAAACGACAAATGAACATCCTCGAGATCGATCATCCGGTTCTCCGGATCGGGCGGCCGGTCTCGTCCGGAGGTGGGACGCGGTTGCCACCGGGGATCGGGCCCAAGCTCCCGAGGATCGTCGGACCCGCGCTTGTTGCGACGACGGAACATCAGGTGGTTCCTAATCTATCGCGGTAGTCGCATCGGAGCGCCATGTCACCCGTTCGTTAATGTCCGAAGATCTCGATGAACAGTTTCGTGAGAAAGAAATCCGAGGCCAGGACAAGCACCGACGCGACGACGACAGCTTGAGTGGTCGAGCGACCCACACCCGCGGTCCCGCCAGTGGTTCTCAACCCCATATAGCAGGCCACGATCGTGATGATGAAGCCAAACACGAAGGGCTTGGCGAGTCCGGTGAACAAATCGCTGAAAAACAGCCCGTTCAGGGCTGAGTTCCAATAGGTCGAGAAGCCTTGGTTGAGCGTCAGCCAGGCGATCAACTGCCCGCCGAAAATGGCGATCGTATCGGTGATCAAGGTGAGCACCGGCAACATCACCAGCCCAGCCTGGACACGTGGCTTGACCAGCTTCTTGATCGGGTCGGTGCCCATCGCCTCGAGCGCGTCGATCTGTTCGCTGACGCGCATCGAGCCCAACTCGGCGGCGATACCGGACCCGACGCGCCCGGCAACCATGAGCGCGGTCAGTACCGGTCCCAGCTCGCGAACCACCGATGCGCTGACAAGCTGGCCGACAAAGAGCGAAGCCCCAAAAGCGGAGAGCTGGACCGACGATTGGAGCGCTAGCACCATGCCGGTAAAGATTCCCGTCAACGAGACGATGATCAGCGACTGGACGCCGATGACGTCCATCTGGACCCAGGTATCACGCCAGTAGAACGGTGGTCGAATAAACGCCGAGACGGTGCGGCCGATGAGAATCGAGAGGTTCTGGATTTCCTCGAGCGCCGTCTTGATCGGCCGTGTGAGCGTGGCGGTCGTCACGGCGTGCGAACCTACGAGCCTAGCCGGGCCAGTCGCAAGCGGGGTTGGGCGGGGCTGCCCGGGGGAATAACTTGATCCCGATGGTCGAATCGCTCACCAACTCGGTCACCGAATCACGCGAGGACGGTCGCGGCCCGACCGAGCTCCGGTCGACGACGCTCGAGCGCAACGTCCTCGACTACCCCGAGGGGTCGTGTCTGATCACCGTCGGCAAGACGCGCATCCTGTGTGCCGCCTCGGTCGAGGACGGGGTCCCGCCGTGGCTGAGGGGCCGTGGGCAGGGGTGGGTGACCGCCGAATACCGCATGTTGCCTCGGGCGACTCAAACACGAAAACCCCGCGAGTCCACACTCGGCCGCTTGGGCGGTCGCACACAAGAGATCCAACGGTTGATCGGCCGAAGCCTCAGGAGCGTAGTCGACATGAAGGCGCTAGGCGAGCGAACGGTGTGGATCGATTGCGACGTTCTCCAAGCTGACGGCGGGACTCGAACCGCAGCGATAACGGGTGCCATGGTGGCGCTCTACGATGCGCTTAGAGACCGCGACGCAAGACCGGTGCGTGAATTCGTTGCTGCCACGTCGGTCGGCCTGGTGGGCAAGTTCCCCGTGCTCGATCTCTGTTACGGAGAGGACGCAGCGGCCGAAGTTGACCTCAACCTCGTCATGACCGAGAGTGACCGGGTGGTCGAGATCCAGGGCACCGCCGAGGGGGAACCGTTCGGGCTGGATGTGCTAGACACCCTGGTGGAGCTCGGCGCCGCCGGGATCAAAGAGCTGATCGGCTTGCAGAAGGCGGCGCTCGGCGTGTGACCCGGCTTGTCCTGGCGACCGCCAATCCCGACAAAGTGCGAGAGATCGAACCGTTGCTGACAGGAGCTGGCGTGGAGCTTGTCGGAGTGACTGATATGGTGCCCGAGTGGGAAGTCGTCGAGACCGGCAGGACACTCGAAGACAACGCGCGGCTAAAGGCCCGGGCGGCGGTGGTGGCTACGGGCGAAGCCGCAGTCGCTGACGATACGGGGCTCTTTGTGACCGAACTCGATGGTGCCCCCGGAGTGCGTTCCTCCAGGTTTGCGGGTGAGACGGCGACCTATCGTGGCAACGTGGAGCTGCTGCTCGATCGTTTGCGAAAGGTCCCACAGAAGCGGCGTAAGGCCAAGTTTCGAACCGCGGTGGTCGTCGCCAAGCCGAACGGCACCGAGCGCACATTCGAAGGTGTTCTCTTGGGGTACATTACCGACTCCCCACGCGGCGATGGGGGCTTCGGATACGATCCTGTGTTTGAGCCTTGCGGACAGGATTTGACGCTCGCCGAGCTGCCTCTGAGCGTCAAGAACACAATGAGCCACCGGGCCCGGGCGTTCATCGCCCTGGCGGAGTTCTTGATGGCGAACCCTGATTGGCTCGAGGTGACAGACCCGCCAGTTTGACCCTGTATTCGCCGCGGCCGATAATGGGTGAATCCACTTGCGGTTGCGGGTCTCGAGAGGAGGTCGTAGATGAACGTGCAGACGATCCTCGATCAAAAAGACACCCCGAACGTCGTGACGATCGAGCCCGAGCGAGCGCTTCAGGATGCTGTTGAGCGGTTGGTCGAGCACAATATCGGGTCGCTCGTCGTCGTTGACGCGAGCGGCAAGCCGGTTGGTATCATCACAGAGCGCGACATCCTCAAGACGTGCGCCAACGGGTGCGAGAAGCTGGCCACTACGAAGGTGGCGGATGCCATGACTGCCGACCTCATCGTCGGCGAGACGGGTGACGCGATCGATTACGTGATGGGGATCATGACCAAGAACCGGATCCGTCACCTCCCCATCGTGACGGAGGATGGCCTCTGCGGCATGGTATCGATTGGCGACGTCGTCAAAGTGCAACGACAGGAGACCGAGTACGAGAACCGCCACCTTCGGGAGTATATAGAGCGCGGTTACTGATCAGTTGTCGGGGCGTAGCGCAGTTTGGTAGCGCACCTGCTTTGGGAGCAGGGGGTCGCCGGTTCAAATCCGGCCGCCCCGACCATGTAAACTGTTGTACGACAGCATGTTAAGAGAACGACTGCTCAACTTGAAACTCTGCGGTGTCAGAAAATGGTGACAAACGAGCCTGGATCTTCTATCTTGAGAGCAAAGCTCGGCTCTAAGCTTGTCTCTTATCCACGTGAAGAATGGTCCCGAGGCGAAGGAAATCACCTGTATACTGGCGGGAGCGCGGCGGCACCAAGCGGGCCTACGGCGACTTTCGTAACTATGCGGACGTTGGAGGAGGTCGTGAGGCCCTGGTTGCGCGGGGCTCTTTCAAAGCAACGACCAACCCCGAGCTTGCTGAACAACTCGCTGCTGAGCGTCTTGAGGAACTAAGACATCTTCGGAAGCAGCGAGAGCAGCTCGGTCTTACCGAACTGCCCACCCTTGCTCAGTACGCTTCTCATCATCTACGCC
>DAOWHI010000060.1 GCA_030641505.1 Gemmatimonadota bacterium
AGCCCTGGCTTTTCGGCCATCTGGCACCACAGCCGGTCGGCGTCGCGCTGGAAGCGATCATGCGCTCGGGAGGCGTGACGCTTGAGTTGGAGGCCACCGCTCAGACGATCGATCGGGACGGCGACCGACTCGTCGTCCATACCGCTGACGGCCGCGACTTCCCGGCCGATCTCGTTCCGGTTGGTGTCGGTGTCACGCCAAACGTTGAGTTCCTCGAGGGTGCCGGTGTGGCGGATCGCGTTGGTGTCCGCGTCGACGCCTTTCTATGTGCAGCACCGCCAGATCTTTACGCCGCTGGCGATGTCGCCGCTTACGACGATCGACTGACGGGTACGCGACACCGGGTCGAGCACTGGCTTCATGCGCAGTACCAGGGACGCCACGCGGCCGAGAACATGATCGCTGGCGAACCCACGCCCTATGCGCGCGCGTCGTCATACGACACCGCACTGTTTGGTGTGTCGGTGGTTGTCGTTGGTGCGCCGGAACTGGCAACCGAGTGGTCGGTCGAGGGGGGGCTGGCGGATGGCACCGGACTGGCGATCGGGGAGCGTGACGGGCAGGCGGTGGCGGCGTTTTCGATCGGCGAGGCGAACATCGCCGGGGTCACCCGACGCATCGAGGCCGGGGAATGACGCCTAGCGAGGCGCTGGTGACCGGTCCGCGGTTGGTCCTCCGACACCCGGTTCCAGACGACGCTGGCGAGTTTGTCACGCTGCGCGAGACGAGCCGCGATTTTCACGTCGCTTGGGAGCCAATTTCCGAGGATGGCTCGGATCCGATCAGCAAAGCGTCATTCGAGCGATTTCTGGCTACTTCCGATAGTCCCGAATCGCAAAAGCACCTGATGCGTCGCATTGCCGACGACGCGATCGTTGGCTACGTCGGCCTGGGCCAGATCTTCTTGGGTCACTTTTGCTCCGCGTACATGGGCTTCTGGGTTGGAGCACGATATGCCCGGCGGGGTTACGCAACCGAGGGCATCTCGTTGTGTCTCGAACGGGCATTTACGCGGCTCGGCTTGCATCGCGTCGAGGCCAACGTCATTCCGGTGAACACGGCATCGCTGGCGACCGTTCACAAGTGTGGTTTTCGGAAGGAGGGGTATTCTCCTCGCTACTTGAAGATCGCGGGAGAATGGTCAGACCACGAGCGGTGGGCGATCACGATCGAGGAGTGGGAGGGGTCGAGCGGGCCCGGTTAGTCGGACTTGAAAGGCGTCAGTCCCAAAAACTCGCGGGTCGACTTTTCGAGGATCTCGTGCGCCCGTGGGTCGCTCAGGTCGAGGCGGTTCTCGTTGATCACCATGACCTGCATCCCCTTGCACTCGTGCCAACATTCGGCGCAGATCTTGTCGAGGATCTCTTGGCCCATGTCGTCGGGGTAGGGTGCGCTATCGAGGCCTTCCCTGGTCTGACCACATCGAGTACACGTTATTTCAGCCATCGCTTTTCTCCTCCTGGTCAGCGTTGGACGCGCCGGATACCCTCTCCCCGTGCAGCGTGACCACCTCGATCACGACGTAGGAACGTTCGCCATCGGGCGCTTCGAGCGTCACTTCGTCTCCCGGGCGAGCGCCGAGGACAGCTCGGCCCAGCGGCGACGCGGTCGAGATCATCCCGCTGTCGAAATCGACGAACTCGGGAAACACCAAATGCCACTCATGACGCTCTCCGTCCCCGTCCTCGAGCTCGACACGAGATCCGAACGCAGCTTGGTCACGTGGCACGTTGCGCAAGTTGATTGCGCTGAGCTCACTTTGACGGCGGGTGAGTTGTGAGAGACGCGCACGGACGAACTCCTGGCGCTCGAGCGCTGCCGAGTACTCGGCGTTCTCACGCAAATCGCCCATAGCGACTGCCTGGGCGATCAGCTCCGGAAGTTCGATCCGAAGCTCGCGATCGAGATCGGTGATCTGCTCGTTCAGCTGGTTACGAAGCTCGTCGAGCATGGTACCTCTGGAGAAGTTCGGTCAACAAAAAACGCGGCCGCAGGGTGCCGCGCGATCAACGAGGGCTGTTCTAGTACAATGACAGTTTATCGCCTGTGACCATCGATCGGCAAGCTGAGAAGCGACTCGATCGCGACGCGTGAATACTGCCGGACATCGAACCGAGACGTGGAATCGCGCGGCGGCGCTGGAGCGGCTCCGTGAGGAAACATGGGACGTAGTCGTCGTCGGAGGAGGTGTCACCGGTGCCGGCGTCGCGCGAGATGCGGCTCTTCGCGGTCTTCAGGTGGCGCTGGTCGAGGCCGGCGACTTCGCCGGCGGAACGTCGTCCAGGACGACCAAGTTCGCGCACGGCGGTCTGCGGTACCTCGAGATGCTCGACCTGGATCTCGTGCGTGAGGCGTTGACGGAGCGGGCAGTGCTGTTGTCGATCGCACCGCATTTGACCCGGGCGACGCCGTTCCTCATTCCATCGTACAAGGGTCGGACGCGGCCGGGCTGGAAGCTCAAGCTGGGGTTGGCGATGTACGACGCGCTGGCCGGCCGGACCCGGTTTGGTCGTCACCAGATGCTCGACCGCGACGGCGCGCTGGCGCGGGAACCGCTGTTGTCACCGGCCGATCTGCGGGGCGCTGGTGTGTACTGGGATGCGCGAGTGCGAGACGCACGGTTGGTGATCGAGACGATCGCCGACGCCCGCCGCGCAGGAGCTGTCGTCTCGTCGTACTGTGCGGTTCGGGACCTTGAGCGCTCGCGGGCGGGATGGATCGGAGACGTCGAAGATCGTCGCGGCTTTAGCTCGTTCACGCTTCAGGGGCGAGCGTGGGTCAACGCGACGGGACCATGGTCGGACCGTCTCCGCCGCCGCGTTCGACCGGGTAGCACACGACTTCTCGACCCGACCAAGGGTGTGCACATCGTCGTCCCGCGCGACAAGCTCCCGCTTCGTGACCCGACTGCGCTGTTTGCGGGTGACGATCGGCTCTACTTCGCCGTTCCCGAAGGACGGTGGACGTACATCGGCACGACCGATACGCGGAACGGCGGCAACATCGATGACTTTGGGGCATCGCCCGCCGATGTCATGTATCTGATCGGTGCTGCTTGTGATGCGTTGACTTGTAAGCTGTCTCACGAAGACGTGGTCGGTGCGTGGGCTGGATGGCGGCCTCTGGTGCGTGTCGCCTCTTCCCGAGACCCGAGCGCGATATCTCGCGAGGAGGTGATCGAGCAAACAGCCTCCCGCTTTGTCACGGTAACCGGTGGCAAGCTGACAACCTATCGGCTCATGGCCGAGGAAACGGTCAACCGGTTGGCCGAGAATGTCGGGTGGGATCTAAAGCCGTGTGAGACGACCCGGCGGCCGCTCGTACCGTCACGGGTGGGTGGGGAGAAACCGGCCGCTGGCGTCGATCCGGCCGACGCCGCTCGGGTGAGGGAACTCTTCGGACCGGATGCCGATGACGTGTTCGTCCGTTGGCGTGAGGATCCGACCACGGCGGAACCGCTCGGCCAAGAGACGCGTTACACCACGGCCGAGGTCGAGCGCGCCGCGCGCGAGATGGTCGAGACGCTCGAGGATCTGGTCGATCGACGGTTGAGCGTCCTGCCGGGAGGCGTGCCGATCAGCGACGAGGTGCTCGCCAACGTCGCCCGCGCCGCAGCGCCGGTATTGGGATGGGACGAAGCGCGTCAGGCAGCCGAGGTCGCCACGTTCCGGACGTCAGAACACCGCCCCTGAGTCCCGGGGATCGCTACCGCTTGGCCAAAGGCACCACGTCGCGCTTTGTCGGGCCGGTGTAGATCTGCCGGGGCCGATGGATCCGACCGGCCGGGTCGAGGCGCATCTCCCGCCAATGCGCGATCCAACCGGGCAGGCGACCGAGCGCAAACATCACCGTGAACATGTTCGTCGGTATGCCCATCGCGCGATAGAGGATGCCGCTGTAGAAGTCGACGTTGGGGTAGAGCTTCCGGGAGACGAAGTAATCGTCCTCGAGCGCGACCCCCTCCAAGTGCTTGGCGATCTCCAGTAGCGGGTCGTCGACACCCAGCTCACCGAGCAAGCGGTCGGCCACTTCTTTCAGGATCTTGGCCCGCGGATCGTAGTTCTTGTAGACGCGGTGACCAAAGCCCATGAGCCGAAAACCGGAGTCCTTGTCCTTGGCCATGTCGACGTACTTTTTGTAGTCGCCGCCGTCGTCGATGATGTGCTGGAGCATCTCGATGACCTTCTGGTTGGCACCACCGTGAAGCGGACCCCACAGCGCGTTGATCCCGGCCGAGACCGACGCGAACAAGTTGGCCTCGCTCGAACCCACCATGCGTACCGTCGAGGTCGAACAGTTCTGCTCATGGTCGGCGTGAAGGATCAAGAGCAGGTTCAGCGCATCGTCCAACACCTCCGGCACCTCGTACGGCTCGGCCGGCACGGAGAACATCATGTGGAGGAAGTTCTGCGTGTACGACAGATGGTTCTGGGGATAGACAAACGGTTGTCCGACCGATTTCTTGTACGAGAACGCGGCGATCGTCTTGGCTTTGGCGAGGAGCCGGATGATGTTCAGGCTCATGTCCTCGTCATCTTGAGCTGGTGGGTAGTAGGCGGAGAGCGCGGCCACCATCGATGACAGGATCGCCATCGGATGCGCTGTAATCGCATATCCCTCGAAGAACTTCTTCATGTCTTCGTGGATCAACGTGTGGTGGGTCAAGCCCTCCCTAAACTCTTGGTACTGTTTCTGAGTGGGGAGCTCACCGTAGATGAGCAGATAGCAGACCTCCGGGAAGCGTGTTGTGGCAGCGATCTGTTCGATCGGGTAGCCGCGATAGCGAAGGATCCCCTGCTCGCCGTTGATAAACGTGATCGCGCTCTGGCACGAGCCGGTGTTCCCGTAGCCGGTATCGAGTGTGACGGCCCCGGTCTGTTTCCGGAGTCGGCTGATATCGATGCCCGTCTCGCTTTCGCTCCCGACGATGATGGGCAGCTCGAGTTCCTTGCCGTTTATGGCCATCTTCGTGACACTCATCGTACAATCTCCACTTCGATTGTTGGCTTCGTTGAGCCCTCATTGGCTCTTGGTTACACAAGCAATTTCGCCTATTTGACGCATTGCGCAAACGCGTGTACGGTTTGACCCTACAGCCTCGAAACAGCGAGATTCATTGGATGTTCAGCATCGGCTCCCTTCCCCTGGAGCGTCCGCTCCTCCTGGCCCCAATGGAGGACGTGTCCGATCAGCCGTTCCGGCTGATGTGCCGGCGGCTCGGCGCGGACGTCGTATACACCGAGTTCATCTCGTCTGAAGGCCTGATTCGCGACGCGGCACAGTGCTTGGAAAAGCTCCAGCTGGCCGATGGTGAGCGGCCGGTCGGGATCCAAATCTATGGTGCCTCGGTCGAAGTGATGGTCGAGGCAGCCCGAATCGCTGAGCAAGCCGGTCCCGAGCTGATCGACATCAACATCGGATGTCCGGTCAAGTGCGTGGCCGGTCGGGGCGCGGGCGCGGGACTGTTGAAGAACCCGGCGCTCATGGAGGCGATCGTGGCCGGTATCATCGAGGCGGTCGAGTTGCCGGTGACGGTGAAAACGCGGCTCGGGTGGGACCACGACTCGATCCGGATCGTCGAGAACGCGCAGCTGTTCGAGCGACTCGGCGCTCAGGCGCTCACGATCCACGGTCGAACCCGGGCTCAGCAGCGGAAGGGCGTCGCTGATTGGGGGTGGATCAAGCGCGCCAAGGAGGCGGTTTCGATCCCGGTGTTTGGCAACGGTGACATCAAGGTTCCTGAGGACGTCGCCCGGATGTTTGACGAGACCGGCGTAGACGGCGTCATGATCGGCCGCGGAGCGATTGCCAACCCGTGGATCTTTCTGCAGGCTAAGGCCCATCTGGATACCGGTCGGGTTCCGGAGATCGAACCCGGCGAACGGATTGGCACGTGCCTTGAGCATTTCAATCTGTCAGTGGAGTACAAGGGAGCGCGCCGCGGGACGATCGAGTTTCGCAAACACTACAAGGGGTATTTCAAGGGTCTCCCCGAGTCGACCGCGGTTCGCACCGAGATCATGCAGTGGACCGAGCCGGACCCGGTGATTGAAAGGTTGTTGAACTACGCCGCGGA
>DAOWHI010000055.1 GCA_030641505.1 Gemmatimonadota bacterium
ACGATTTGGGTCTGCGCTACGGGTGTGACTGGCTCGACGTCCTGGGCCTGCAGCCCAGCGGCCCCAACGAGGGACAGCCCCACGAGGACGGCCAGCGGACCTCGCCGCTGACGGGGACGATGACGTAGGAGTTGTCTAGGCATCTAATCGTCCAATTTACCCATCGATTCGTGGCGCGGGCAACCGACCCCATTGCCGGCCCAGGAGCCAACCGCAAACTTGGTCGTCATGTCAACCCCCTTCGATTACGCCGACGGCGAGCTCGGCGTCGACGGCGTATCGCTGGCCGACGTGGCCTCCGAGTTTGGGACTCCGCTCTACGTCTATCATCGTCCCACTATCGGCGCGCGGCTGGCCACGGTTCGGGAGGCGTTTGGCGGCTATCCGACGCGGGTGTGCTACTCGGTCAAGGCAAACTCGAACCTACGGTTGCTAAAGTGGCTCGATTCTCTGGAAGTTGGCTTCGATGTCGTCTCGGGCGGCGAGCTCGAGCGGGCAGTGATCGCCGGCGTGGCTGCCGAAAGGGTGGTTTTCGCCGGTGTCGGGAAGACCAACGCCGAGCTCGAGCGGGCGGTGGCATCGGAGCTATGGATGATCACGCTGGAGTCGGTCGAGGAAGCGGAGGCGGTGACACGGCTGGCAAACGCGTTGGGGCGATCGGCGGTGCCGGTGGCGTTACGGATCAACCCCGACGTCGATGCGCTCACCCACCCGCACATCACGACCGGCCGGGGGATGGACAAGTTCGGTCTCATTCCAAGCGAGTTCGCGGATGCTCTGGATCGGGTAGTAAACCGTCCGGAGGTCGAGTTGGTGGGGCTACACATGCACCTCGGGAGTCAGATAACCGACATGCGACCCTACGAACTGGGATTGGAGGAGGTCGTTCGATGCGCTGAGCAGGCGCGAGAGATGGGGGCTCCGCTGAAATGGATCAATGCGGGTGGCGGTTTCGGGATCTCGTACGACGGTGAGCCGGTGCCTGCTGCAGCTGATTTTGCGGCCGCGATCGCGCCCACGATCCGCGCCACCGGGGTCGAGCTGGTGCTCGAGCTGGGTCGCTTCCTGGTGGGTCCAGCGGGTTGCTTGCTCACCAAGGTGCTGTACAACAAATCGCGTCCCGATCGCCGGTTGGCGATCGTCGATGGCGGAATGACCACGCTCTTGCGACCCGCATTGTATGGCGCCGAGCACCGCGTGTGGCCGGTCAAAGAGCACGGCGGCGCGCGGGAGCCGACCGATGTCGGTGGCCCGATTTGCGAGTCGACGGACTACTTGGCCCGGAGCCGTCCGCTACCACCGCTTGGTTCGGGAGCCCTGCTGGCGGTCCTCGACGCCGGGGCCTACGGGATGTCCATGGCCAGCCACTACAACTCCCACCCTTGCCCGGCCGAGGTGTGGATCACCGAAGACGGTGAGGTCGAGCTGATCCGTCGCCGGGAAACGATCGAGGACCTGCTGGCGATCGAAATGGAGGCGTTGTAGGTGGTCCGATTGAATCCGTTTCTCGGTCGGCACGTATACCAGTATGGGCCCACGCCCCGGTGGTCGAGGGGAGCGACTCGCGTAGTATTAAGAGAGATCGAAATCGCGCCGACGCACGATCATGGAGGAACATCGATGTCACGGTTGCCACTCGCTTTGCTGATGCTGTTCGCCCTCGCGGGCTGTGCCAGTGCTCAATCCACTGAACAAGCCAGCCACGCTGATTCCGTGCCGCACCAGGACCCCGGTTACGTGCTGTTTGTCGGCCTGGAGTCGGAGGACGCGGTCGCGATCATGGATCCCCAAGCCGGGACGCTTATCCGTAAGATCCCGATCGGTATCTCGACCGAAGACATAGAAGGCGTCCACGCGCTCGACGTATCGCCCGACGGGGAGCACTACTATCTGTCGATCGCTCACGGCTGGCCTTACGGATCGGTGTGGAAGATGTCGACTCAAAAGGACAGCCTGGTCGGCCGCACAAACGTTGGGCTCTTCCCGGCCACGATGGCGATCACGCCCGATGGGACGTGGCTGTTTGTCGCCAACTACAACCTCCACGGTGATCCGCAACTTGACACGGTGTCGGTCGTTCACACCCCGACGATGACTGAAGTCCAACAGATCCCTGTGTGCACCAAGCCGCACGGCTTGGTGGCGTCCAACGACGGCAACTCTGTGTATGGGTCGTGCACACGGGACAACGTGTTGAAGAAGATCAGCGTGGCCACGTTCGCGGTGGTGGATTCGACGAACACGTTGATCGATGAAGACCGAGCGGAGGGGAAAGTCTGTTATCCGGCTGGTCTCGCGCTCTCCAGGGACGATCAGCGGTTGTTCATCTCCTGTCACAAGCGTGCCGAGATCCGCGTCATGCCGACTGCTCAGTTTGGCACGGTGACGAACCGGATCACGGTCGGCGCGGGGCCCTATCTGTTGCGCACCGATCCCGCCGGGAAGCGACTGTATGTGCCACACCGCAATGACCAGTCGTTCTCGGTCATCGATATCGCGAGTGAGCAGGTGATCGCCACGAAGCCGGCGAGCGCAAGCCATCCTCATACGTTCGCGTTTGGGCCCGATGGGAAGGTGTTTCTGTCGATGGAGAGCCACGCGGTTGTGCCCGGCGCGGTCGACGAGATCGACCCGGAAACGCTTGAAACGACGCGCTCGGTGGAGCTGGGACTTCAGGCGACTGGGGTCGGCGCGGTCGCCCGTCCGCCGTCACGCTACCGATAGGCGGAAGCTAGCGAGCGAACTCGGCCAGCGTGACGATGATCGAGTCCTGAATCGCGCGACGTGGCGCGGTCGGGCCGACAAAGAACTCCATCAGAATACTGAACGCGAGGCGCTCTCCATTTGCGCTCGGCACATACCCGGAGAGCGATGAGACGCCAGCCAGCGAACCGGTCTTGGCGCGGGCTACGCCGGCCGCCGCGGTGTCGAGCATCCTCTCCTCAAGCGTACCGTCGACACCGGCGATCGGCAGCGCGGCCAGGAAGGGCTCGCCGATATCGCTGCGGCCAGCCATATGGGCCAGAAGCCTTACGATCTGGTCCGCGGTGACGAGGTTGTAGCGCGAGACTCCCGAGCCGTCGGCCAGCTTCAGCGCGAGCGTGTCGATGCCGACCTGGTTGGCGAGGAAGAGGTGCTCGGCGGCGAGTCCCGACTCGTAGGTTCCCGGTGGACCCGATATCTCGGCGCCGACCACCTTGACTAACTGTTCGGCCGTCAGGTTGTCGCTCACCTTCAGCAGGTTCTCGACGCTCTCCGACAAGGGTTCGGAAACGTGAACGGCGATCGTATCGGTGGCGGCTTCTGCGGTCGCGCCGCGCTGCACTGTCCCGAGGAGCTCGACTTCACGCGCCTCGAGCAACTCCGCGAGTATCGTTCCCGCGTACAGCGCCGGTTCCTCGATCGACCGGATCGCAACCACTGGCTCTGACTCCGCGGGAAGTGAGCCGGTCACATCGATCACGTTTTCCTTCGGTGTCCAGTGACGCTCGACCTCGAGCGTCGACTCGGCGTCCGGTGATGACGTAACAGCGTCCACGTTGAGCTCGACGTACGCTGTCGGCGGATCGAGCTGGACCCCCACCGGCTTGCCGACCTGTGCGCCCGGTACGATCTCGACAGACACGGTGTTGTCGTTGAGCGTCAATGCATTGATATAGGGCCAGTACCAGTAGGGGCCGTCGTCCCACATCCAGCCAGGGCCCCATTCGACATCGTCGAAATAGCCGTCATCCACCATGATGTTGCCGGTTACGACTCGGATTCCGTGGGAGACCACCGAGTCGGCCAATGCCGCCAGCCCGGCGGTGGTGAGATCCGGGTCGCCGCGGCCGACCAGCACCAAATCGCCATTCAGCGTGTCGCCGTTCAATCCGGTGGTTGCGATCAGCGGAGTTCGGAATCGGAAATCGGGTCCCAGGTAGTGGAGCGCATTGGCGGCGACGAACAACTTGCGGTTGGATGCCGGCGTATAGAGTCGGTTCGTCTCGCTAGCGTAGAGGGTGTCCCCGCGATCAAGGGATACAACGAGGACCGCGGAGCCCGCGCCGGCCAGGGTCGAGTCGGCCAGTAGGTGGTCGATCGTCTGGATCAGGGTCGCCACGGGTGCGTGCGCGCCACGGGTGGCCGACGGGGTGCACCCCGGCAACACTGCGGATAGACACGTTAGAAGCACGAAAGCCCGCCGAAGCGGGCTTTCGTGGACGCGTCGCGACGGTCGAAACCGACCGCTCAGCGCTTCTTTCTCTTCCGAGTGGCCTTCTTCTTTCTCTTCCGAGTGGCCTTCTTCCTCTTTCGAGGGGCCTTTCTCTTCCGAGTGGCCTTCTTTCTCTTCCGAGTGGCCTTCTTCTTTCTCTTCCGAGTGGCCTTCTTCTTTCTCTTCCGAGTGGCCTTCTTCTTTCTCTTCCGAGTGGCCTTCTTCTTTCTCTTCC
>DAOWHI010000084.1 GCA_030641505.1 Gemmatimonadota bacterium
CCGACCCTCGTCGATCATCTACTCGAGACCCCGAACCTGCCCTCCGATCCGGCTGAGTCGATTACGAAGGGCTACCTCCCGTCCACTTCGCTGGTAGCCGTGATCTACATTAGTCACAGACGCTCTCCCGCCAAAAGAGTAAAGGTCACTCCCTTTTATTATACCCCAGAGGGGTATATCTCTTCAACCTCTTCAGTGGCAATCGACCGCTCTTTCCAGAGCGAGTAAACGACCGGGATGACGAGCAGAATCAGGATCGTCGCCGATACCATCCCACCGACCATCGGCGCGGCGATGCGCTTCATGACGCTCGCCCCGGTGCCGTGCCCCCAGAGAATCGGGAGCAAGCCCCCGATCACCGCGGTAGCGGTCATGATGACCGGGCGCAGCCGCTGGCCCGCTCCCTCGCGTACGGCATCTAGTACATCACCTGGGTTTCGGAGTTGGGCTCTCCGACTGCGTCGCTCGTACGCCTGACGCAGGTAAACGAGCATAACAACGCCGATCTCTGTTGCGACACCAGCGAGCGCGATGAACCCGATGACCGTTGCGACCGACCAGTTGTAGCCCAGCAACCACATGATCAGGACGCCGCCGACGAGCGCAAAGGGCAACGACAGCAGAACGATCAGGGTCTCACTGATGCTCCTGAAGTTGAGATAGAGCAATAAGAGGATGATCAACAGCGTCGCCGGGACTACGAGCCGCAGCTTCTCCTTGGCCCGTTGCATGTACTCGAATTGCCCTGACCACTGGAGCGTGTATCCGGCGGGCAGATCGACCATCTCTGCAACCATCTTCTTTGCATCCGTGACATAGCTACCGATGTCACGTTCAGCGACGTCGACAAACACCCAAGCCGTGGGAAAGGCCCCTTCGGTCTTGATCGCCATCGGCCCGCTGACCTGTCGGATCGTGGCCACCTGACCGAGTGGGACCTGGGCGCCACTTGCCTCGCCTCGACGGGCGGCCAGAGGAATCAAGACCTCGGCCAGCTTTTCCGGTTGATCACGCAACTCGTGCGGGTAGCGCAGCCGAACGCCATACCGTTCGCGTCCTTCGACCGTCTCGGTAATCGTTCGCCCACCGATCGCCGAGCTCACCACAGCCTGAATGTCTTCGACATTGAGACCGTACCGTGCTGCCGCGGCCCGATCGATGTCGATATCGAGGTAGTACCCCGACACCGCACGCTCGGCGAACACCGATCGTGTCCCAGGGACGGCTTGCACCGCCGACTCGATCTGCCTGCCGATTCGCTCAAGCGTCGCCAGGTCGGGACCAAAGATCTTTATTCCGACTGGAGTGCGGATCCCGGTCGCCAGCATGTCGATTCGCCCTTTGATCGGCATCGTCCAGGAGTTCGTGATCCCCGGGAACCGGACTGCAGCGTCCATCTCGTCGATCAACCGCTCCATCGTCATCCCATCTCGCCATTCCTCTTCCGGCTTGAGCGTGATCGTCGTCTCGAACATGTCGAGACCGGCGGGATCCGTCGCGGTACTGGCACGACCGGCCTTGCCGAAGACGCTTTCGACTTCGGGAATCGCGGCCAAGAGGCTGTCCTGGCGCTGGAGGGCAGCGCTCGCACGAGACACGCTGATACCCGGTAACGTGGTCGGCATGTAGAGCACCGAGCCTTCGTTCAAAGGCGGCATAAACTCAGAACCGATCCGTTGAAACGGGATCCACGTCAGGATCAGGATCGCCACCGCCCCGGCTAAGACTGGCCAGCGATTGCGAAGCACAAAATCCAACACCGGCGCATAGATCCGTTTCAGGCCGCGCGAGATCGGGTTCTTCTCCTCAGGGTGGATCTTGCCGCGCACGAACAACCCCATGGCCACCGGCACGACGGTGATCGAGAGCAGGCTCGCCGCCGCCATCGCGAGCGTCTTTGTCCACGCCAGCGGCTTGAAGAGACGTCCCTCCTGGGCCTCGAGCGTGAAGACGGGCAGAAACGAGACCGTGATGATGAGGAGCGAGAAGAAGAGCGCCGGTCCCACTTCTTTCGACGATCGGACGACGATTGCCCATCGTTCTGTTGGCGTCAGGGTGTGCGCGCCATCTCCCTTGCCTTCAACCGCTCTCTCGAGGTGCTTGTGCATGTTCTCGATCATGACGATCGCCGCGTCGATCATCGCCCCGATCGCGATCGCGATTCCACCCAAGCTCATGATGTCGGCGCCCAACCCCAGGCCGCGCATGGTGATAAACGCCATCAAGATCCCAAGCGGAAGCGTGAGGATGGCAACGAGCGCGCTGCGGGCATGAAACAGGAACACCAGGCAGACCAGTGCGACGACGATCGACTCTTCCAGGAGCTTCTCCTTCAAGGTGTCGATCGCCCTGTGGATTAGGTCGGAACGGTCGTATACGGGATGGATGACGACTCCCGGCGGGAGCCCCTTTTGGATCTCGGCGATCTTGTCCTTGACGCGCTCGATCGTCGTCAGCGCGTTCTCGCCGAAACGCATTATCACGATGCCGGCCACGACATCTCCGCGGCCGTTGTAGTCCGCAACACCACGGCGCACCGCGGGGGCCGGTTGAACCGTGGCGATATCAGCGACCCGGATCGGTGTGCCGCTCATCGTCGACCCGACGACCACGTTCTCGATGTCGTCGATGCCTTCGAGGTAGCCCAGGCTGCGGACCATGTACTCGCGCTCCGACAGCTCCATCATGGTGGCTCCGACATCCTCGTTGGAAGCCCGGATAGCGTCGATGACTGTCAGAACCGGCACACCATATCCGCGCAGCTTTAGCGGGTCGACCGTCACCTCGTACATCCGCTCGAACCCGCCCACCGAAGCGACCTCGCTGACACCCGGCACGGCGGTCAACTGGTATCGCAGGTACCAGTCCTGGAGGGACCGGAGATCGGCCAACGATTTCGTTCCTGTGGTGTCCTCGAGCACATACTGGAACACCCAGCCGAGACCCGTGGCATCCGGTCCCAGCTGAAGCTCGGCATCCGATGGCAACTTGCCGCGAATGGCGGAGAGGTATTCCAAGACCCGGCTCCGCGCCCAGTAGAGGTCAACTCCATCCTCGAAGATCACGTACACGAACGAAACGCCAAAGAACGAGTAGCCGCGCACCGTCTGTGCGCCCGGAACCTTGAGCATTTCGGAGGCCACCGGATAGGTAACCTGGTCTTCGACGATTTGAGGAGCTTGACCCGGATAATCGGTTTGGACGATGACCTGCACGTCCGACAGGTCGGGCAACGCTTCGAGCGGGATGCGCTGCATCACCACCACCCCACTGACAAGGACCGCCGCGGCGAACACCAGCACGACGAGCTTGTTCTCGACCGACCATTCGATCACACGGGGAAGCATCCTTACTCCGCTCCCTTCCGCGCTGCCGGCTGTTCCATCTCCATCCCCGGCATCGCCTGGATCGCCGAACCCATGCTCGACTCGGCATCGATCAAGAAGTTGGCTGATGACACCACTTGTTCGCCCTCTTCGACGCCGCGCAGGATCTCGATCTCTTTCCCGGACACGAGACCTGTCGTCACCTCTCGTGCCGAAAGGACGTCATCCGCCCCACGAACGAAGACGTATGCGTGTTCTCCGGTGGCGTGTACCGCGCTTCGTGGCACAACCAGGGCTTCTTCTCTCGCTGGGGATTCGAGGCCGATGTTCGCGTACATGCCGGGCCTGAGCTTGAGGTCGGGGTTTGCGAGCTCGATGCGTATGCGACCGGTCCGCGCTTCCAGCGACACGGTTGGGTAGACATAGGTGACGACGCCCGTGAATTCCTCGCCCGGGTACGCATCGATCATGACGCTGGCGGCCTGACCTTCCCGCACGAGGGAGAGGTCCTTCTCGAACACCTCACCTTCAATCCAAACCCGCGACAGGTCGGCAATCATGTAGAGATCCATCCCGGGAGCGATCCGCGTTCCGGCAACCACGTTCTTCTCGATTACGATGCCACTCGCCGGCGCCTTGAGCGTCAGCGTCTTTTGCGGTATGCCGCTGCGCTCAATCCGTTCGATTTGGTCAACGGGGATGTCCCAGTACTCGAGTCGGCGGCGAGCTGAGCCCAGCAGATCCCTCGCCCGTACTGCGGCTCGGGTATCGGGCTCGGCGATCGTGTCGTCCACCAACCGGCGGGCGAGGATCAGCTCCTCCTGAGCCGACACGAGGAGCGGGCTGTAGAGGTCGAGCAGTGGCTGGCCACGCCGAACCGGCGCACCGGTGAAATCGACGTACAGCCGTTCGACCCACCCCTCGATCTTTGGGTTCACTTTCGTCAATCGTGTCTCGTCATAGTTGACGGTAGCAACGGTGCGAACCGTCAAGACGAGCGGTTTTCTTTCGACCGTCGAGTATGCGACGCCGATGCGAGCGGCGCGTTCTGCGCCCAACTGGACCGGCGACCGCTCGTCGTTCGCCGTACTCGTCATCGCGGCATGGTCGTGACCTTCGGGTGTCTTACCCTGATCACCGTCGTTACGACTCGCGTATAACATCACGACAACCGCAGCCACGACGACCAGACCGATCGATAGCTTCCATTGATTCTTCCTGTTCATCGGACCTCCGCCAGCAGCGCCGGGGCTATTGGCAACTCGCGTCCTACGGTCATCTCCAACTTGGCGACGTCCGTACCATAACGGGCCAACAGCTGGTAGTACTCTTGTTCGAAGCGGTTTTTGGTCGTCTGCGCGTCGACCAGCGTGAGGAAGTCGACGTCCCCGATGCGATACAGTGAGAACGCCGACTCCACGTTGGCCTCGGCCGCAGGCAAGATCTCTTTGCGATACAGATCGATGAGAGTCCGACCCTGATCCAGATCGGCGAGGAGTTGCTCTATCCTCGCGTCTACCCACGCTCGGGTCTCGTCCAGCGTCGCCTCGGCCACACGTTCGAGTGCAACCGCTTCATCGCGCATGCGCAACTGGCGACTGCCGGCGAACACGGGGAGGTTGAAGCCCACCAGAAAGCTGGCCATGCGCCGGGTGTCATCGTCCACGTCTCGCTGACCGTAGTGAACGCCAATCGCCAGATCGGGCCACACCTGCTTCCGCGCCAGGTCATACCGGCTCCTGGCTCGCTCGACTTCCGTTCGCGCTCCGTGGATGAGAGGCCGCGATGTCTCGGCCCAATCACGCAGGGTGTCGCGATCGGGCACTTCTTGTGGCAGCTGGGGCAACTGCGGCGAGAGCACCGCGGTCGCTGCTGGTAGATCGAGCAGGGCGTTGAGCCGCGCCGCCGCGCCGATTCTCATCGCCTTCATGCGAGCGATCTCGGTATCCATTCGTGACACCTCGACGTTGGCCCGCAGTACATCGCTCTGTCGCCCCGTGCCGGTCCCATACATCGCTCGGGCGACCGCCTCGAAATCGTGTAACAAACGGAGCGTTATTCGCATGACTTCCAGTTGGCGGTCAGCGCCGTAGACCTCGAAGAACGCCGCCGCGACGGCGGTCCGAACCTCCCACCACGTTTCGTCGGCGTCTGCGCTCGAGATCGAGGTCGATTGACGGGCGATCCTTTTACCGAGGGACAACTTCCCAGGGAAAGGAAACGTCTGAACGACCTGGAGCGATGGCGCCATGGAGTTTGGCATGTCCGCGGTCAGATCGGGCAAACGGAGGTTTCTGGCGCCGATCTGGAACATCGGGTCGGGCGGCAGACCGGCCGACGGTTCCAACTGCTTCTTCGCATCGACCACCGCTTCGGCCGACGCGAGCCTCTGGTTCCGCTCTCGCGCCAGCGTGATCACGGCGTCGAGCGTGAGCTCTTTATCGACGCTTGCGTCGGTTTGACCGTGCGCATTCCGAGCCGTGAGCGGCAGCGCGAGCAGCAGCATGATTGCGAAACTTCGACTGAAGTGAGAGTTCACTGAACACCTCTTCGAGCGATTCGTTGACACAGGACGCGCCCTGCGCATGACGTTCAGTCGTCGCGGGCGGACACAGAACTCGAAAAGGTGTTGCTAGATGCGGAGTATCGTGGAGAGGTTGAGGCGTGTACCCCAGGAGACCGACGATCCTGGCAAGCCGATGCGGAACCGGTCGCCGATGTCATCGACCGCGGTCGAGACGGAGACCGTCGGTCCGATGTTCGCGTTCGACCGTTCTGTCGTCAGCGAACTCTTTGCCATGATCGCCGAAGTGGTGGCCTGGCATTCGCTCAGGTGAGCCCCGTGATGCGTTGCAGTACAGGGCGTTATCACGCCTACCGCGGAATTGGTTTCGACATCGCCCGCAACCCCAACCGAGGGACAAGTCAGGCATGGGTTGGCGATCTGGACAGCAAATACGATTGCGAGGAGTGCTTTCATCGTTGCCCGACTATACCCCTGTGGGGTATACAAGTCAATAGGGCAATCCCCGCAAGGTGTGTAGGGTTTTGCATTACTCGGTGCTACCTTCTGGTCCGGAGATACATGCCGATGATGACCCACTCGACCTCACATCCGCCGACCGCAAGACGGTTTGTCGCGAGCCTCGCGGCAGCCACTCTGCTGCTTCAGGTCCTTGCCCCGGCGGCAACCGTCGCGATCGAGTCGCAACGCGACGACACCTCGACGGCACATGGGAGCCACCATCCGGGTTGCCCGTTCGACGGCAAGGAGAATTGCCCTCACCACGGGGCTGCGGCCGGTGAACCGTCGTTGGTCCAGTGCGGCGATGGTGACGCGTTGATGAGCGGGCCGGCGAGTGCCACACTTCGTCTCTTGGTAATCAGGCCCGTCCAACTCTTCCCGCCACCCGACGCGAGCACGACTCCCGCAGCGACGATCCTGCCAATGCTCGTCTGGCACACGACGACCCCTGAGACTCCGCCACCCCGCGTCCCAGCCTCGCTCTAGCTCGGTCACAACTCATATAGCCGTGCCCGTGCGGTTGCCATCGCATGTACACGGCCATTGGTTACCGTCATTCAGATACGGAGTTGAGGATGGTTCGCATACTCGTAATTGTTTTCGTAGCCCTGGGAGTGATGTTCCTCCCGCGGGCTCTTCATGCCCAGGAACAAGACCACGATCACGACAACGACCGACACATGGCCGCCGATGGGCACCACGGCGGCTTTCCTGAGTTCGTCGACGTTTTCTTCACCCACCACGCGTACCTCGAACGGAAGCTCCATCTCCGTTTTGACGCAACCGTAGAGAACGAGGTCAACGAGTTCGAGGAGACCGCCGAGCTGGCGTGGCAGTTCAACCGCTGGCTTGGTGGCGAGGTCGAGGTACCACTGATCCAAACCGACCCCGACGAGGGCGACGGCAACAGTGGGATCGGCGACATCGAGGTTGCACCGATCGTGTCGTTCTACCAAAACCCGGAATCGATGACGATCCTGTCGGTGCGTTCGGGTTTTGTACTGCCCACCGGTGACGAAGAAGAAGGACTTGGGGTCGACGGCTGGATTTGGGAGCCGGGCTTCTTGCTCTGGCAGGGGTACGGCGAAAGTCGCCGAGGGGCGATCCAGGCCGAGCTGACCTACGAGCGTTTCTACGCCAGCGAGGAAGAAGACGAGGAGGAGTTGGTCTACAACATCGCCTGGTCGCACTGGTTGCCGAGCAACTGGATCCCGATCGCCGAGCTAAACGGGGTCACCCGGCTCGGAGAAGAGCACGAGGAACACGAAGAGGAGCTGGCCGTGCTGAAGCTCGCCAGCGGAGGTGCGGAGAGCGAAGACGACACACTGATCTCGGCGACGCTCGGGTTTCGGTACGCGTTCGGCAACGGACAGCAGTGGGGCGCGGGCGTGCAATTCCCGATCTCCGATTCCGAGGCCTACGACTACCGATTGGTGATCGGCGGGATCATCCACTTCAATTAGGGTGAGGGACACAAACGCGACCAACGCAGATTAACTTTACTGTAATGATGGTCGGTCCAAAGGACATGCGACGTTCCATGACCTCCGTGACCGCGCTAGCGGCAGCCCTCGTCATCGGTTGCTCGAGCTCAGACGACGTGACCGGGCCGGTGGCGGCAGGCGCCTGGGGTGGGGTCGGCATCTCGCTAATCGCCACCGAGCAGGGCGCCCAACTCGAGTTCGACTGCGCACTGGGCGAGATCTCAGAGCGGCTGGTGCTCGACCCCGAAGGGGGCTTCACGCTCGACGGCACGTTCACGCCCGAACACGGCGGGCCGATCCGTGAGGACGAAGTGCTGGAGAGCGAGCCGGCCACCTACGCGGGCGTCATCGACGGCGATCAAATGACGCTCACCATTCATCTGCTGGAGCGGGGCACCATCAGCGGACCATTTGCGCTGGAGCGCGAGGGTTCGGCTCTTCTGCGGAAGTGTCTGTAGCGCTCTAGCGACGCGCCAAATCTCGACGTTCAACGGTGATGGCGCGGTTCGCCACGGCCCGCGACGAATCGGCGAACCGTACGGTCAGCTCCAGCGTGTACTCACCGGGCGGTAACTCCGGCAGAGACACTTCGAGAGCGCGCGGGTAGACGAAGGTCCCCACCGGAATCGATTCGGTCCACTCCAGCGCTACCGAATCGGAATGGTCACCGGCCAGGTTGAGC
>DAOWHI010000028.1 GCA_030641505.1 Gemmatimonadota bacterium
ACCTACTCGGGGGGGCGGGTGGCTGAGCTGACGCTGGTTGGCGGAGGCTGGGGACACGGGGTCGGGATGTGCCAGGTCGGTGCGATGGCGAGGGCTCGCGCTGGGCAGGGGTATGGGGAGGTGTTGGGGTGGTATTACCAGGGCACCACCATCACCCGCCTCTATTAGGTGGGCCGCTGAAGATGGCGCAACTCGTCGTTGCCTTTTCCTCGCTCGCTGCGGCGTGGGTTCACCACGCCTCGCGAACTCCTCGTCGGCGCCTCGATTTGTGCCATCTTGAGCGGCCCTAGTTGCTGGAGGCGATGAAGGCCGCACCCTTTGCCGTCGCCCTCGTCCTCGCGGGGTTGGCATGTGGGGTGCCGAAAACACCGCCTGTGGCGTCGCCCGAACCGGTTGTCGACACAGTCCCGATCGGGGATCGCTACGCGCGCGGGCGACTCGAGTTGCTCGCGCTGATCAACGAGGATCGAAGCGCCAACGGTGCGCCGCCGGTTGCGCTCGACTCACTGGCCACCGTGGTGGCCCAAGCCCATGCCGAGGCGATGGCGGCCGAGGACTTCTTTAGCCACTACGGGCGCGGTGGGGATTCGCCTTACGAGCGAGTGGCCGAGGCGGGTGGGACGGCTCACGTCCGCGAAAACATTTTCCGACGGGTAGAGCGTGGCTCGGATCCGTTCGCCAGTTCCGACCCCTGGTTTGAATTCGAGATCAGGGATGCCGAAGAGTGGCTGATGGCCTCGACCGGTCACCGCGAGGCGATCGTCGATCCGCGTCGGACCGGTGTCGGAATCGGGATTGCAGTCGATCGGACGCGCCATGCCGTCTTCGTGGTTCAAGAGTTCGTTGCTCAGCACATTGATCTGGACGCTCCGGCTCGAGGGTGGCGTCGTTCAGTTACCGTTGTCCGTGGTCGGGTTCGTTCGACCGGTTGGCGGCCGTTGGTGGTCGTCCTGCGGAAGGAGCCCGGGGAGAGAGCGTGGGTCGCGGCCGGACAAAACCCGCCGAGTGGACCGTATCCCGACGGCGAGGGCAGGGCAGCGATCGTGCCACCGTGGGCGATCGAGTGGCGACCGACAAGTCGATCGTTTGAGCTGGTTTTGCCACTCGATCGATCGAGCTCTCCAGGGCGTTACTACGGGATCATGTATGTGGCGCCGGAAGCGGTGGTGGATGGCGCGATCGGTAGGCGCTTGGTGAGCTCGAACGATGGTTGGCCGGGCGGAGCGTTCGTGATCGACTTGTTCTAGAGGGTTCGGTTCGTGGTGGCTTGAAAACCAGTGTAGGGCTTAAATTAATTGTTTATAGACATTTCGACGATCTATCCAGACACGACAAATGCTACTTAGACGAATGACAAGCCAAGTCATGGTCGGCGACGTCCCCATCGGGGGTGACGCCCCGGTCACCGTGCAGTCGATGACCACCACCAAGACGACCGACATCGAACCCACCCTGAACCAGATCCGGAACCTCGAGGTAGCCGGTTGTGACATCGTGCGGGTGACGGTTCCGGACGAGGCGAGTGCCGAGGCGCTGCCTGAGATCAAAGAAGGCATCTCGATCCCGTTGGTGGCCGACATTCACTTCAACTACCGGGTCGCGCTGTTAGCGCTCGACGCTGGAGTGGACAAGCTGCGCATCAATCCCGGCAACATCGGGGGCGAGAAGCGGGTCCGTGCGGTGATCGAAAAAGCGCTCGAGAACCAGGTCCCGATTCGGATCGGGGTCAACGGCGGATCGCTCGAGCGCGATATTCTCGAGAAGTTCGGGGAGCCAACCGCCGAGGGAATGGTCGAATCGGCGATCCGTCACTGCGAGATCTTCGAGCGGATGGATTTTCGCGACGTGGTCGTCTCGCTCAAATCGTCGCACGTCCCGAAAATGATGGAAGCGTACCGGCGCTTTGCCGACTTACGCGATTACCCGCTCCACCTAGGGGTCACCGAGGCTGGTCCGGTCGAGGCCGGAACGATCAAGTCGTGTGCTGGCATCGGTACGCTGCTGGGGGAGGGGATCGGAGACACGATTCGAATCTCGCTCGCCGCAGACCCGCTGATTGAAACGCGGGTGGCGAAGAAACTGCTCCAGGTGCTCGAGCTACGACCGAGCGGTGTCAACGTGATCGCCTGCCCTTCGTGTGGTCGCGCCGATGTCGACGTTCACAAGCTGGCTGCCGAGGTCGAAGCACGTACCGCCCATTTGGACAAGGACATCACCATCGCGGTCATGGGTTGCGCGGTGAACGGGCCGGGAGAATCGCGCGAGGCTGACATCGGTATCGCCGGTGGTGTACAGAAGGGGTTGTTGTACCTCAAAGGCGAAAAGGAGCACACAATAGCCGAAGAAGAGCTGGTCGACGCTCTCGTTCGCAAGATCGAGGACGAGCTCTAATCGGCGCGGTCAGCGAATGACCTCATCGGCACCGTCCAAACCCGTGCGCATCGGATTACTCGGCACTGGAGCTGTCGCGCAGGTGGCGCATCTGCCCGCCTATCGTCACTTACGCAACGTTGAGTTGATCGCTCTGTGTGATAACGAGAGAACCAAGCTGACGGCGCTCAAAGATCGGACCGGCGTAAGCCACGCCGTTTCGTCGATTGACGAACTCTTGGCGATCGACGAAGTGGAGGCGGTCGATATCTGCCTGCCGAGCGACCTCCACCGAGATGCGGTGATCCGTTGCCTCGAGGCCGGACGTCACGTGTTGTGCGAGAAGCCGCTGGCGCTAACACCGGTTGACGTCCAGGCGATCGTGGAGGCCCAGCGCAGCAGCGGCAAGATCCTGCTCGTCGGGATGAACAACCGCTACCGTGGCGACTCGATCTTGCTCAAGAGCTTTATCGAGGACAATGCTCTTGGCGACGTTTTTTACGCCCGCGCGGGTTGGCTCAAACGTCGCGACGCATTCAAGAAGGGCGCCTGGCACTATCAACGGAGTCGGGCTGGTGGTGGGGTGCTGATGGACTTGGGTGTTCAGCTGCTCGACTTGACACTCTGGTTCTGTGGTTACCCAGAGCCGGAACGCGTGGTTGCGCAGTTCTCAAGCCTACGGCCGGACGTCGATGTCGAGGACTCGGCAATAGCGATGCTCAAATGCGCTGGGGGATTGACGATCACCCTCGAAGCATCATGGCATTTCTTGATGGATTCGGATCACCATTTTCTGAAC
>DAOWHI010000131.1 GCA_030641505.1 Gemmatimonadota bacterium
ACCGGGTCACAGCAACGCTCGGGATCCAGGGGCAGCAACAGCTCCACCGCACGCTCCAGCGGCTGTTGGATACCCTGTAACGGACCCCTTTTTTCAAGGCCACATAATCGATGAACAAAAATGTGTACGATGTAGCGATCCTCGGCGGCGGCCCGACGGGGCTATTCGGCTCGTTCTACGCCGGTATGCGCCACATGAAGACCGTTGTTATCGATTCGCTGCCCGAACTGGGTGGCCAGCTGATGGCGCTGTACCCGGAGAAGTACGTCTACGACGTCGGCGGCTTCGCAAAGATCCTGGCCAAGGATCTGGCGGCTGGGCTGGTCGAGCAAGCGACGCAGTTCGATCCGACGATCGCGTTGCAAGAGACCGTGCACGGGCTCGATCGGGTGGACGACGAGATCTGGAAGCTCACCACGGACAAGAACGAGTACCTGACGCGCACGGTGGTGATCTCGGCTGGGATTGGGGCATTTGAGCCGCGCCGTCTGAAGGTCGAGGGGCTCGAGCGATTCGAGGGTAACGGGGTCCAGTACTTGGTGCGCGACAAGTCCGCTTTGGCCGGCCAGCGTGTCATGATCGTCGGCGGCGGCGACAGCGCGCTCGACTGGGCAATGAATCTCCAAGGGATCGCCAAATCGCTCATGCTGATCCATCGGCGGGAGGGGTTCCGCGCTCACGAGGCGACGATCAAAGTGGTCGAGGAGGGCGGCAAGTGTCCGATCTTGAGGCATTATGAGATCCGATCGGTCACCGGAAACAGCTGCCTCGAGTCGGTCACAATCTTCGACAATCGCACCGATGAGGAGCAGACCCATGAAGTGGATGCGTTGCTGATCAACGTTGGTTTCAAAGCAGATCTCGGACCGATCAAGGGCTGGGGACTCGAGATGGAGAAGAACGGCATCGTCGTGAACGACAAGATGGAGACCGCATTGCCAGGTGTTTACGCGGCTGGCGACGTCACCCAGCACGCCGGCAAGCTCGACTTGATCGCAACCGGATTCGGCGAGGTCGCGGTGGCGGTGAACTTCGCCAAGCACTACATCGATCCGACCGCCAGAGCGTTTCCGGGTCACTCGACCGAAGAGAAGTGGAAGGAGAACTAGCGCCTCCGGGGAGCCCGCGTTCAGCGGCGCTCTTGATCGTCGGTGACGAGATCCTGTCGGGAGACGTTCAGGACCAGAACACGCCGTTTCTTACCCGCAGGATGTGGGAGCTGGGTATCCTGGTCGATCGGGTGGTGGTGCTCGGCGACCGACTCGATTCGCTAGCCCGAGAAATTCACCGCTTGTCCGAGGCACACGACTACGTGCTCATCACCGGCGGAATGGGGCCGACCCACGATGACGTGACGCGACAAGCGGTGGCTCAGGCGTTGGAGCTTGAACTGGAGCCGCACGCTGGTGCGCGGGAGTTGCTGGCGGCCGACTACGGCGATCAGTTGACCCCGGCCGAGGCAGCCATGGCCGACCTTCCACATGGAGCCAAGATCTTGCGCGGTCGGCAGCGATTGGCCTACGCGTTCCGGGTCGGGAACGTGTTCGCGTTTCCGGGCGTTCCGGTTCTTCTGCAGGATATTTTCGAGATCGCTGCGGACGAGTTGTTATCATCGCGATTCTACAAGGAGACGCTCTGGGTCCGGGGCAAGGAGGGTGACTTCTCAGAGACGCTGGCGACGATACAGCGGGCGCACCCAAGCGTCGGGATTGGCTCCTACCCGGTTTTCGTCGACGGGCGTTACCGTTGCAAGCTGGTCTTGAGGGCACGTGAGCTGAATGCGCTGTCGGCTACCGCGAAGGAGATCGAGGAGAAGCTGGATCTCGACTCGCCACCGCGCGCGGACCGGGTGTAGAGTGTCAAGTTTGAAAACTGTTCCTTAGAGGAGAGAAACGAGCAAATGACTGATATGAAGATCATTGCCGTGATCGGCGCGACTGGCGCTCAGGGAGGCGGGCTCGTCCGCGCCATCCTCAACGACAGAGGCGGGTCGTTTGCGGCTCGCGCGATCACCCGTGACACGTCGTCGGAGAAGGCGCGGTCGCTGGCCGACGCCGGTGCCGAGGTCGTGCAGGCCGACCTCGACGACGTCGATAGCCTGACGCGCGCGTTCGACGGCGCCTACGGCGCCTTCTGTGTGACCAACTTTTGGGAGCACTTCTCACCGGAGAAGGAGCTACAACAGGCGAAGAACCTCGCCCAGGCGGCAAGACAAGCAGGTGTCAAGCACGTCGTATGGTCAACGCTCGAGGACACCCGCAACTGGATGTCGCTCGACGACGACCGCATGCCGACGCTGATGGAGAAGTACAAGGTTCCGCACTTTGATGCCAAGGGCGAAGCTGACGACGAATTCAAGAAGGCCGGGGTGCCGACGACGAACCTGTTGACCTCTTTCTACTGGGACAACTTTATCCACTTCGGGATGGGACCAACCCCCGGCCCGGATGGATCACTTGCGATCGCGTTCCCGATGGACGGCGCCAAGCTGCCGGGGATCGCGGTCGAAGACATCGGTAAGTGTGCGTACGGGATCTTCAAACGCGGCGACGATATGATCGGTGAGACGGTTGGGATTGCCGGCGAGCATTTGACCGGTGATGAGATGGCGGCCAAGATGAGCCACGCCCTCGATAAGAAAATCGTCTACAATGCGGTACCACCCGATGTCTATCGCTCGTTTGATTTCGACGGCGCCGACGACATGGGCAACATGTTCCAGTTCAAGCGCGACTTCAACGCCGACTTCGTCGGTGCGCGTGATTTGTCGCTGGCACGCGAGCTGAACCCCGAGCTTCAGGACTTCGACACCTGGCTTGCAGCCAACGCGGATCGGATCCCCATCAGTTGATGACGAAGCGCTTGCCTGCGCTGACCGTTTTGCTCACCCTGGCGATGCTGAGTCAGAGCGACGCGCAGGAGCCGACTGGTTACAACGTGACGATTGCGGCCGCGACCCCGCGGGTCGCGGTGATCGAGATCGTCCTCCCCGTGGCGGTAGCAGAGCTCCACATGAGCGAGCGCGGCGCCGGTCAGTTTGAAGACGGTTGGGCCCACTTTGTCCGCGAGGTCTCGGCTGTCGACGCCAACGGAAACAATATGACCGTTGAGAAGGCTGACTCTCGGAGTTGGCGAATGGGGAGTGGCCAGCCGCCGATCCGGGTTCGTTACGTCGTGGATCTCGCGCACGATCTGGAAGAAGAGTGGCCCGGGGGGATCGATGGCGCCGCCTACGCGACCGGTTGGGGTGTGTTTTACACCGGTCGGGCGTTGTTCATGCTGCCCGACGGGCAGCCGAACGATCTGCGGGTGACGTTTGACCTCCCCGATGGATGGCATGCCTCCACGCCCTGGGACGTGCTTGAGGGCGAACAGAACAGTTTTAGGGCCGGCGACGAAGTCAGTTTGACCGAGTCGATCCTGTTCGCCGGGCATCATGAGAACCTCGTCATCGAGAAGGGTGGCTTCGAGGTCTTGTTCGCGTTTGGTGGATCGAGCGTCATCGCGAGAAAGGACGAGTTTGGGGCAGCCGCCGACCAGACGTTCACCTACTACGTCGATCTACTTGGAGACGCGCCGAGACCACCGCCTGACGAAACGGTGTCGCGGATCCTGGTCGTCATGAATGAGGCCGGTGTTACCGACGGCGAGGTTATCGGCCAACATATCAGCATGCTGCTCGAGCCTGAACCCGATCCCACGGCGCAGATCTTCGCGCAGTTCATGTTCCCGCATGAGTTCTTTCATCTGTGGAACGGAACCTCGATTCGGCGAGATGGACCGGAGGATTGGTTCTCGGAAGGGTTCACGAACTTCTACACGATGAAGGTGCTGTACCGATCCGGGGCGCTCGACGAGGCAGCGTATTTCGGGTTCCTAAACGGTCTCCTGTATCAACGCTACAGTGCAGACGAGGGAACCGGGGTGATCTCAATGCGCGACGCGGTCCCAGAAAAAGACGCACACTGGGGGTTGATCTATGGCGGCGGGACGTTCGTAGCGATCTGTCATGATATCGAGATACGACGTCAGACCGACAACGCGGCGTCGCTGGACGATCTGATGCGAACGATGTTCGACCGTTACGGTGGTTCCACCGAGACGTACACCGCCGCGGACGTCGAGGCGTTGGTCTCCGAGTTGAGCGGCGTGGATCAAACCGATTTCTACGCTCGACACATCTACGGCGTCGAGCCCATTCCAATCGATGAGTGTCTTCGGGAGGCCGGTTTCCGTGCCGAGGTCGTGGAGGGGCAGTTACGGGTGTCAAGAAAGAGAGGCGCGACACCGCAAGAAGCCTCAGTCATCGAAGGCATGTTAGGTAGCTAATGGCCCGCGACCCGTTTTACGTGTCACACGTTGTGGTCGGCAAGGTCGAGGGAGTCCATCGCCGGGCCCAGCTGCCGGCCGGGGGTGCATTCGATATGGGCGTCCACGGTGCGATCAAGGCTCACTACAAGCTCGACACGCCCAACCTGCCGCTGCCGGTCGACTACATCGTCGCGTCTGCTGTGGGGTGAATGCTGGGCACGTTGAATGGCGCACTGGAGGTGCGCGGGATTCAGCTCGACCCCGATGCGATCGAGGCCACTGGTCAGGGGGTGAACGAGATCGTCGACAAGCTGCCGGTGCTGACGTCGATTCACATCGTGTATCGGCTCCGAATCCCCTCCGGGGGTCGGGAAACGGTCGACCGAGCGCTCGAGCGTCACCAGTTGAAGTGCCCGACGGCGGCCACTCTTGCGGATTCAG
>DAOWHI010000124.1 GCA_030641505.1 Gemmatimonadota bacterium
ACGATCGTCGAGAGCGCCGGCTTTCCAGTGCATGGATCTAAAGATACCCGCTACCCGGCGGACCGTCCGTTGGGCTCGAGGTCGACGCGATCCCCTGGCTCGGGCACCGACGCGCGCCACCCGAGCTCGTCATCGAGCCGGGCCACCAGCGCCGCCGCCGCATCGGGTTCGCCGTGCACGGCGTACGCGGCGTGGGGCGGTTGCGTCGTTGTACCCAGCCACTGCATCAGCTCGTTGCCTCCGGCGTGCGCCGACATCCCGTGCAGCATCTCTACGGTCGCGCGAACCGGGACCTCGTCCCGAAAGATGCGAAGAGTACGATCGCCGGAGGCCAGCTGGTGGCCGCGCGTCCCATACGCCTGGTAGCCGACCATGAGTACCGTAGTCCGCGGGTCCGGCCGCCGCTTTCTCATGTGGTGGAGGATGCGACCACCGGTCACCATCCCGCTGGCCGAGATAATGATAATCGGCGCATCGATCTCATTGATCGCCTTCGATTGCTTGCTGCTGCGGGCGAGCCGAAAGTCCGTACATCGGAGTGGTGTGTCCTCGGCGGTCAGTCGCTCCCATGTCTTGTCATCGAACTCTTCGCGGTGACGGCTGTAGATCTCAACCGCGTCGAGCGCCATTGGACTGTCGACGAACGTCGGCAAACAAGGAATCCGACCAGCGCGCTCGAGCTCGTTCAGATGAACCATCAGCGCCTGGGTTCGACCGATGGCAAACGCCGGCACGATTAGCGCGCCACCGCGCTCTACCGCCTCCAACACCACGCGTTCGAGTTGATCGGCGATCGGCTCGTGCTCGTGAACGCGGTCGCCGTAAGTCGACTCTGTCACCACGTAATCGGCGTCGCCGATCGGATCCGGATCCGGGAGGATCGGCACCCCGAACCGCCCGATGTCACCCGAGAAGACGACCCTCGATCGGGTTCCGTTCTCCTCGATGTCAAACGTTACGAACGCCGCCCCGATGATGTGCCCAGCGCGATGGTAGGTCGCGGTAAGACCGTTGCCGAGGTCGATCAGCTCGCCGTGAGCGATCGGCTTTGCGAGCTTAGCAGCCGCGCGGCCCTCATCGGCTGTGTAAAGCGGCAACGCCGGCGTATGCGAAGTCGCTTTCTTGCGATTGCGGTAGCGCGCCTCCTCCTCCTGGAGCCCGCCCGAGTCCTCGAGCAGCACACGGAGTAGATCGACGGTCGCCGGCGTCGCGTACACCTCACCGGCGAAGCCTTGGCCAAGAAGCCGTGGCAGGTAACCGGTGTGGTCGATATGCGCGTGAGTCAATACGACCGCATCGATCGAGGCCGCATCAAACGGTAACGGCTCCCAGTTTCGCTGGCGTAGTTTTTTGGAGCCCTGAAAGAGACCACAGTCGATCAGAATCCGGCGTCCAGCAGCCTCCAACAGGTGCTTGGAGCCGGTCACGACCTTGGCCGCGCCGATGAACTCAATCGTCGCCACGAACGCCGAAGCTATACGATCAGCATCGCGTCGCCGTAGGAGTAGAACCGGTAGCCGGAATCGACGGCGTGACGGTAGGCGTCAAGAATGAGCTCGGTTCCGGCGAACGCGGCCACCAACAACAGCAGCGTCGATCGCGGCAGGTGGAAGTTCGTGACGAGCGCGTCGACGGATCGGAACTCGTGTCCGGGCCGTATAAAGAGGTCGGTCCAACCCTGGCGGTTGGGCGATTCGAGCGCCCGAACGGTGGTTGTCCCCACCGCCACCACGCGGTTGCCCCGTTGGCGGGCTCGCGCGACAGCGTCGGCGGTCGCCTCGGGCACGTCGATCCACTCGGCGTCCATTGTGTGGTCCTCAGCGCGCTCGGCGATCACCGGTCGAAACGTGCCCGGCCCAACATGGAGGGTGAGTGTCGCGCTCTCGATGCCGCGATCCTTTAGGCGATTCAACAACCCGGACGTAAAGTGGAGCCCGGCGGTCGGCGCAGCGATCGCACCACGGTGGGCTGCGTAAACGGTTTGATACCGTTCGCGATCGCTCGATTCGTCATCGCGATCGATATACGGCGGTAGTGGCACGTGTCCGTGTTCGGAGATCCACTCCCAGGCCGGCGCTGGAACATCGAGCTCGAGAGCGCGCATACCAGACCCTTCATGGGTGCCGGTGATCTCCGCCCACGCCTCCCGTGCCGGGCGGCCGTCACGCGACAGGAGCGTCAATCGCTCACCCGGCCGGGCCTTTCTCGCCGGTCTTACGAGCGCCTCCCACGTCCGCCCGGACGCCCGTTCGGGATCGGTATCGTCCAGCGGCCTGGCAAGCAGCAGCTCAACCTTGGCGCCCGAACTTCTTAGAGCGAACAGCCGCGCTGGAAACACCCGTGTGTCGTTCACCACCAGCAGGTCACCGGGCGCCAGCACCTCGACCAGATCCGGAAACTCGGCGTCGCGCCAGCCGCCGGTCTGGCGATCGACGATCAATAACCGACTTTCTTCGCGATGTGGCGCTGGGTACTGAGCGATCCGCCCAGACGGCAACTCGTAGTCGAAGGCGTCCATCGACTCTGCACCGCCCTCAGGCATTGACGTAATGGCTCGTTAGCGTATCAGGAAGTTGAGCAGCAGGGTGAGAACGATCGAGACGACGAGCGATGTTGCGAGCGGAATGTAGATCGTGGTTTCTTCGCGACGGATCAGAATGTCGCCGGGGAGCTTTCCCGCTCCGGGGATCTTGGGTCCCAAGAGAAACAGGACGCCGAGCACGACACATACCAGGCCGAACAGGATCAGGAGTCGTGCGAGCTCGCCCACTCCGGATCTCCCTCGGCCAATCGGCCGATTTGGCGCACACGATCAATCGACACAACGAGATCACGACGGCCGTCACCCAACTCCCGCCAGTGCGCGACGTACCCCATGACCTTGCGCTGAACGTCCGGCGTCGGCCCTTGCTGGGTCTCGAGAAACTTCTGACACACCGCACCGAGATCGATCTCGAACCGTCGTTCGAGTCGCCGTATCGTTCGACACAACCTGAGCTTCGCCACGTCGCCGATAATCTCCAGCTGACGCGCCATGCGAGTCGGCGAGTTGTCGTGCACGCGGTACCGCTCGGCTGCGGTCTCGGCTTGATCAGAGGTCAAAGCGATGAAGTGCATACGCCGATCGGCAATATACCGCCCAAATACAGGAATCCTCTGTGGAGGTGGACTTATTTGGTTATTTGGCTAAACTGCCAAGGATGAGAAGGCTCGAAGGACAGACCAAGCGCCGGTTGGAAGCGCAGGCTCGAGTAATCAAGGCGTTAGCTCACCCGACCCGTCTCTTTCTGGTCGAGGAACTCTGCCGGGAAGAGCGCTGCGTCTGCGAGCTAGCCGAGATGGTCGGCTCGGACATGTCAACCGTTTCCAAACACCTCGCCCTACTCCGGGAGGCTGGGATCGTGCAGGACGAGAAGCGAGGCAAGCAGGTCTTCTATCGTTTGCGCATGGACTGCGCGCTGGATTTCGCCTCCTGCGCGAGCACGATTCTCGAAGAGACGTCTCACCGCCAGCTGGAGGCGATAACGATGCGTCATGAGTGAAGGCATCGCACGCCGACTCTCGCTACTGGATCGCTATCTGACACTGTGGATCTTTCTCGCCATGGCGGTAGGTGTAGCCATAGGGGCGCGGTGGTCCGGCGTCGCTGAGTTCTGGGAACACTTCACCGTGGGTACGACCAATCTACCCATCGCAATCGGTCTGATCCTCATGATGTACCCGCCGCTGGCCAAGGTGCGCTACGAGGAGTTGCCCGATGTCTTCCGCAACTGGCGGATTCTGGGTTTGTCTCTGGTGCAGAACTGGATCATCGGGCCGAGCCTGATGTTCGCCTTGGCGATTCTCTTCCTGCGCGATCAGCCCGAGTACATGGTCGGCGTCATCATGATCGGCCTCGCGCGGTGCATCGCCATGGTGATCGTTTGGAACGAGCTGGCCAAGGGTGACTCCGAGTATGCGGCGGGCCTGGTGGCGTTGAATAGCGTGTTCCAGGTGCTCTTCTACAGCCTCTACGCCTGGATCTTCATCACCAAGCTGCCGCCGCTGTTCGGATTGGAGGGCTCGATCGTCGACATCAGCATGGGCCAGATCGCTGAGAGCGTCTTCATCTACCTGGGGATACCGTTCCTGGCCGGTATGCTAACTCGCCTTGTCCTGGTCAAGATCAAAGGACGGGAGTGGTACGAGAGGGCGTTCATCCCAAAGATCTTACCCCTGACCCTGGTAGCCCTGTTGTTCACCATTCTGGTGATGTTCAGCCTGAAGGGTGACCAGATCGTAGGAATTCCGGGCGCCGTGCTCCGCATCGCTGCGCCGCTGTTGATCTACTTCGTAGTGATGTTCCTGGTGAGCTTTTGGATGGGGCGGAAGATCGGCGCCGATTACTCCAAGACGGCAACGCTCTCCTTCACAGCAGCGTCGAACAACTTCGAGCTGGCCATCGCGGTCGCAGTCGCAGTCTTCGGCATCGAATCGGGCGTCGCCTTTGCTGCGGTTATCGGGCCGCTCGTTGAGGTTCCGGTCCTGATCGGATTGGTGAACGTCGCCCTCTACTTCCAGCGCCGTTACTACGGAGTGGCACCTGAGAGCGCTAGCTGACTGGCGGTTTCAAGGTTCATCGCGCGCCCTTCCGCCCACGCGACGTCGAACGACTCGTTTCCGAGAGCACCCTTCGTCGCCGCCGAGCGGCGGTCATACAAGTCACGATCGACGTCATCGAGGACCGCGCCCATCGGTTCACGCAGCGCCTCCGCAGCGCCGAAGAGACACGCAGCGCGTTGGTGATCGCCCTCAACGGAAGCTACCTGTGCGAGACCAACCAGCCCGTACATCTTGGTCAGTCGATTATCGAAGCGAACCGCCAAGTCCAACCCCACTCGGTAGTGCCGACTCGCCTGCACTGTATCCCCCAATTCGAGCGCGGTCTGACCCAGGTTGAAATGCAGCACGTCCTCAGCGGTGACGTTCCCCTGCGCACGTGAAACCTCGAGCCCTTCGAGATAGAGCGACCGAGCATGCTCAAAATCGCCCTGCGCCCGGTACGCTTCGGCCAAGTTCCCAAGGAGGAGCGACACCGCTCGATGAGCCCACGCAGCGTCGAAGCCGCGCGCGATCGCCAGCGCGCGTTCGTGTCGCTCGATCGCTGTATCGAGCGTGTCTTCGGTGACGTCGATCCGCCCTTGAGCGGCCAGAGCGCGCACCATGATCACCGGATCGTTCTCCGCTTCGCCAAGCGCGAGTGCCTGGTCAGCCACTTCTCGCGAACGCTTCAATGCGCCGTGAAAGTACAACAGTGAGCTCAGTCCGTACAACGCCTTCCCGCGATCGCGCGAATCGGTTGGAACCTCGGTGCTAGCCGCTCGCGTGGCCCATTCGATGCCTTCGGTCAGCGCACCCGCGCGGCGCCAGTAGCGCCACAGCGTGCTGACCATCCGCAGGGCTGACCCCTCCTCGTGTTCGAGGCTCCAATCAAGGGCCGCGCGCAGATTGTCGTTGTCCGCCCGCAGGCGATCCATCCAATCCGCCGAGTCAGGACCGCTCAACCCATCCTCGGCGCGCTCGGTGAACCCCTCGAACCAGCTCAGGTGACGGTCATGAACAGCGCCCGCTTGGTCGGTTTCCGATAGCCTTTGCGCGGCATAGTCGCGGGTCGTCTCGAGCATCCGATAGCGGGACTCTCCGGCCGGTTCCGGCTCGACGAGCACCAGCGACTTGTGGACCAGCGCACTCA
>DAOWHI010000237.1 GCA_030641505.1 Gemmatimonadota bacterium
ACAGCGTTTCTCGCGCTTTGTAACGGTCGAGGAGAGCGCTCTTTGGAGTGGGTTTGGCAGTAACGTCGGCGCCCACCTTGCCGCCCGCAGCACCTTCCCAGAGATCCGTTCGCTGGGATTGCCCGACCGCGTAATCGAGCACGCCCCGCGCAAACTACAGCTGGAGCAGTGCGGGCTAACGCCGGCGTCGATCCGTGACGCGGTGTTGGCCATGGAGCGCGCGCCAGCCGGCTCGTAGACATCGGCTAGTGGCGTCCCGCGCGGCGATCGTCGCGAACCCCGCCCGAACGGGGATGTCCGAAGTACTCGCTACCCTCATCGACGGTCTCCAGGCGCGTGGCTGGGAACCGGTTCTCGACCCTGCCCTGCTCGCTGCGGTCGATTTCGAGGCAGAAGCGCTCGATTGGGCCGATCCACGAGCGCAGTTGGTGATCAGCCTCGGCGGCGACGGAACTCTGTTGAGCGCCGCTCGTCGGGTCGCTGGTCGGTCGATCCCACTTTTCGGCATCAACCTCGGCGGGCTCGGTTTCTTGACTGCCGCGGCACCCGATCACGAGATGTGGGATCGCTTGGAAGCCGCGCTCGAAGGGCGCGCCCCGATCGAGAAACGGATGACGCTAGCCGCCGAGGTCGTCCGCGACGGAGACGTCATTTGCCGTCACCATGGTCTCAATGATGCGGTGATCCACAAAGGCGGAGGGCTGCGAACGATCAAGTTGAGACTGGCAGTCGACGGGGATGTGTTGGGTTCGTACTTGGCGGACGGTCTCATCTTGTCGACTCCCACCGGATCGACAGGGTACAACCTCTCGGCCGGAGGGCCATTGGTGGTGACCGACATCGACATCCTCTTGGTAACACCGATCTGCGCCCACACACTAGCGATTCGACCGATCATAGTAGCGCCCGACGAACGAATCGACGTAGACGTCGAAGCTGGCGACGAGGGGATGTTTTTGATCATCGACGGCCAGGTTGAGGTTCGCCTCTCTATTGGTGACACGGTACGGCTTGGACGCGGCGATTACCGCGTGGCGCTGCCTGGTCTCGATACCGGCGCCTACTTCGAACGACTGAGATCAAAACTCATGTGGGGCGGCCGCGCCGCACGTGAGGATCAATAGCACCCGCCCTGGCATGCTGAAGCGCCTGAGAGTCACCGGCTTTGCGTTGATCGACGAGGCCGAGGTCGAGTTTGGCGATGGCCTGAACGTGCTCACCGGCGAGACTGGCGCCGGCAAATCGTTGCTCGTCGACTCGTTGGCACTGCTGCTGGGGGCACGGGCGTCGGTGGAGACGATCCGCCCGGGTTGTGACCAGGCCACGATCGAAGGCCTCTTCATCGATGGTGACAGCGAGACGCTCGTGCGTCGCGATATCCGACGTGACAAGACCAGTCGCTGCTCGGTGAACGGTGAGTTGGTGACGTTGCGCATGCTGAGGGACCGGGCTGCAAGTTGGGCCGCGCTTCATGGCCAGAACGAGGATGTACTGTTGCTCAGGCCGGCCCATCAGCGAGCGCTGCTCGATGCGTTCGCTGGTGCGGAGGAGTTGGCCGCCCGAACCGCGACCGTCGCCGACCGACTGGCGGCTCTGGAGTTGGAACGGCGCGAGACCGAGAAGCGACGGGATGATGAGCGGCATCGCCTCGAGTTCCTGAAGCATGAGTCGCAGGAGATCGAGGCCGCACGGATCGACCCTTCGGAGGAGGAGTCGTTGGCCAACGAGGCTCGGCGCCTCACGCGCTCGCTCGATCGGGCGCGACTGGCCGCGGATCTGAGGGCAGCTCTGGATGGCGACCCGCCCGCGGTGTCTGGGACTCTGGGTGCTGCTCAGCGGGCGATCGATGATCTGGCCGGATTGGACTCGCGGACTGGTGGCCTCGCCGATCGCCTGCGGGATGCTCGATACGAGTTGGACGACGTGGCGCTGGAGCTCAATCGCTACGCCGAGACGATCGAACACGATCCCGAGCGGTTGGCCGAGGTCGAATCGCGGCGCCAGGTGCTGTTCGATCTCAAGCGTAAGCACGGGGGAGACCTGAGCGGGGTGCTCGAGAAGAGACGGCGGATGGTCGAGGAGATAGCCAGCATCGAGGCCCGGCTCGGGCGCGATGCCGAGCTGGGTGTCGAGCTCGAGCAGGCACGGTCCGAGCTGGCCACTACGGTTTGCGAACTGGCCGACGTCCGTGAGTCG
>DAOWHI010000136.1 GCA_030641505.1 Gemmatimonadota bacterium
CAGGGTCGATGCCAGCGACCTCCAATCGGGTGCGCTGGACGGTGCGCTGAACGGCCGACCGTATCTTGCTCATCTCGCCAAAATTGGTCGCGTTGCCGCCTTCGTACTCGGCCTTGGCGCCGTCGAGCAGCCCGTTGGGAAGCCAGAGGTATCCGTCGATCGTCTTTGCCGCGACCGATTGCTTCAACGATCCGAGGACCGAGCCGGGTCCGGCCAGCGCCAGGCCCCGCACGCTGGCCGGCACCGAAAGGTCGATGACCTGGGTCGTGTACAGCGTTTGGGAGCGAGCAGTCCCACCGACTCCCGGGTCCGAAAACAGCGCCTCCGAGACGCGCTCGCCGATCCCGAGACCGGTGGCATCCACGATCGCGATCGTCCGCTCGGCGCCACCACTCAGGAGGTAAATCGGCAAGACGAAGAAGAGCCCGATCATGACCGGTCCAAACAGCGTGCCGATGACGTACGCCTTGCTGTGCGCGAAGGCGAGAAACTCACGCCGGACGATGGCCCACGTTCTAGACATCGGCCCGGGTACCGGTCTCGGGGTCGACGCTCGGGGGCGCGCTCCTCGGCCGGAGTTGAGTACCGACCACCCGCTCGATAAAGATCTGTTGGAGCGACGGTTCGACATGCGCGAATCGCCGGAGTCGGATGCCACTGGAGACCAGCGATGCGAGGAAATCATTGGAACCAGCGTCGTCCTCGAGCGCGACCTCAAGATCGTTGCCATCGGCCGAAACCCGCGTTACCGAGGTCATCGCCTCGAGCTTCTCGAGTGTCGCCGAGGTGTCACCACCACCACCACCATCCAAGGTCAATGCCACGTACGCGCCCCCGTGCTCGCGCTTGACTCGTTCAATCGGACCGTCGACGATCTTCCGCCCGCCATCGATGATGCAGACGTGATCGCACAACCGCTCCGCGTATTCGATCAAGTGCGTGCTCAACAAGATGGTACGACCGGTCTGCTGGATATCGTAGAGAACCTCCTTGAGCACTCGTTGATTGATCGGGTCGAGCCCACTGAACGGCTCGTCCAACACCACTACGTCCGGCTCGTGCAACACGGCGGCGATAAACTGCAGTTTCTGCTGCATGCCCTTGGAGAAGTCCTGGACTTTGTCGTCACCGCGGTCTTCGAGACCAAACCGCTCGAGCCAGGCTTCGATCCGGGGCCTGGATTCGCGTGGTGAGACACCCTTGAGTTGGGCCAGGAACGACAGCATCGTACGAATGTTCATGCTGCGGTAAAGGCCGCGCTCCTCAGGCAGATAGCCGACCCGGTCGAGCAGGTTGCGGCGCACCGGTTGGCCAAAGACGCGAAGCTCGCCGGCGTCAGGCTCGAGGATTCTGAGCAGCAGCCGAATCGTGGTCGTCTTGCCGGCTCCGTTGGGACCGAGAAGGCCGTAGGTCGCGCCACGTGGCACGGCTAGGTCGAGCTCGTCGACGGCGACGAGATCGCCAAACTGTTTGCGCACCCCGATCAGCTCGATCGCGGGATCAGATCGCTCGTCGTTGACCGTTTCTGGAGTGTGACCCTTGGCCCGATTGAACACGTCTTGCCTCCGACCTTTCATACGGCTGTACCCGCGCCGTACCGATGCCAGTATAGGGCCAAGCACCTCGGTCTCGAAAGTGACGCGGCCCAGGGTCGCTCGCGGGTCGGCATCGGGTTGGCGGGTCTCGCGCCCAAGGCCGAGATTGAACCCATGAAGCGATTCGCTTTCATCGCCCTTCTGGGGGCCATATTGGCGCTCTTCGTCTATGCGCTGTCACGTCAGCCGACGCTCGCGTCCCCGCTCGTCGGTCACGCCGCGCCGCCGTTCGCGATCCCGTACTACAGCGCACCCGATTCCAACCTCGTTCTGGCTGATTTTCAAGGCCGACCGGTGGTCGTGAACTTCTGGGCATCGTGGTGTTTGTCGTGTCGCGCCGAAGCCGCCGTTCTCGAGGCCGGTTGGCAGCGGCACGGTCCCGACGTGGCGTTCATGGGGATCGCGGTCAACGACAGAGAGGCTGCGGCCAAGGCGTTCATCGAGCGATACGGAAAAACGTACTTGCTGGCGGCCGACGTAGACGGTTCGGTGGCGATCGACTACGGTCTGTTCGGCGTACCGGAGACTTTTTTTATCGCTCCCGACGGTCGAATTCTGTCGAAGCACATCGGCCCGGTGTCGAGTGCCGAGCTCGATCGGCAAGTGACAGCGCTGAAGCTTGGTCAAGTGGGGGACGCGTCTGGCGATCCGACGACCGTGACCCCGTTCGGAGGTGGCCAGCCGTGAAATCGATCGTGCTAACGTCGATCGTGATGGCCGGGGTTCTGTTCGCAATCCCGGGGCGAGCCACCCAAGATGCCCTCGCGCCGGAAGAGCGGTTGAGCGAGGCTGCCGGCGGCGCGATCGAGCTGACCCCCGAGCAGGAATCTCGCGCTCGATCGCTCGAGAGCGAGTTCAAGTGTCCGGTCTGCCGCAGCCAGTCGATTCGACAGTCACGGTCGTTCATGGCTGAGGATATGAAACGTCGGGTGCGCGAGCTGGTCGCTCAGGGGCGCTCTGACGACGAGGTCCGGGAGTATTTCATCGCCCGCTACGGCGAGTGGATTCTGTTGACGCCTCCCAAGCGGGGATTTAGCCTTGTAGCGTATGTGCTACCGTTTCTGGCGGTCGTAGCCGGTGCCACCATGTTGGTGTTCGCCGCTCGTCGTTGGCGACGCAAAGACGGCAGCCGATTAACGCCAGAGCCGCCCCCGGCTCCATACTTGGAGCGGCTCGATAAAGAGCTCGAGGAGATCGAATAATGAAGAGAGGACGCACTTCAATTGGCAGGTTGGCCATCGCGATTGTGCTGGTTGGCGCCGCGCTGAGCTACCTGGTGTTTCAGGGCACACGTCAGAACCTCACGTACTACTACGAAGTGGACGAGCTGCTCGCGGTTGCCGACACCGACGGTCGGATCCGGATCTCAGGTGACATCGTAGAGGGGTCGATCGTCCAGGACGATGAAGCTCGGCAGGTCCGTTTCGCGATCCAAAGCGCCGCCGACTCCGGAGGCGGTTCGGCTCAAGTGCCGGTCGTCTACGCGGGCGCGGTGCCCGACATCTTCCGCCCCGGGATTCAGGTCGTCGTCGAGGGGCAGCTCGATGCTGAAGGCACCTTCCATGCCGAGACGCTCCTCACCAAGTGCCCATCCAAGTACCAAGCCGAGGGCGACCTCACCACGCTGGGTCCATAGCCGCGGTCCTGAACCGAGAGCCGACCCGAGGCGTGCCGCTGCTCGAAGTGGTCGGCGTGTCTCGGCGTTTTGGGTCGCTGTTCGCGCTCGACGACGTCTCGTTTTCGATGGCCGCGGGCGATTTTTTGGTCATCGTGGGCCCGAACGGCGCCGGTAAGACCACGCTCGTCCGAACGCTCGCCAGGCTCGCGCGCCCGTCATCGGGGACCGTCCTCCTCACCGGCGAAGACTGGTTGGCAGCGCCCGCCGAACGGCAGGTGGAGGTCGGTGTGGTGTCCCACGCGACGTTTCTCTACGATGGTCTGTCGGCGTTCGAGAACCTCGTGTTCTACGCCACCCTGTACGGCGTCAAAGATCCCGAACGGAGCGCCCGGCAGGCGCTAGAGGACGCCGAGCTCAGCAGCATCAGCGAACGCCGGGCGGGAACGCTGTCGCGCGGTCAGGCCCAACGGCTGTCGATCGCCCGGTCGGCGCTGCACGACCCCCGCATCTTGCTGCTCGATGAGCCGTACGCCGGACTCGATCCGCACGCCGCTTCGCGACTCGGCGTCGCGCTCGGCCGGCTGAGATCTGCTGGACGAGCGATCGTGCTCACCACCCACGATCTGGCGCGCGTACCGGCAGCGGTCACCCACTACCTCGTTCTCGTGGCCGGGAGGGTGGCCGACGCGGGCGAGTGGAGCACGCTCGCTGAAGGCGAGCTGGCCGATCGGTACTCCCGCGCCGTGGCGAGGACGGAATGACCGGTCTCAAGTCCGCCGTTGCGATCCTCGCCAAGGACGTTCGACTCGAAGTGCGTCGCGTCGAGAACCTGGCTACGATGGCGATCTTCGCCGTGCTCGTCGTGGTGGTCTTCGTCTTTGCGGGAGATCCGACCCCAGAAGATCTATCGCGCCTTGGACCCGGCGCCCTGTGGGTCAGCCTGCTGTTTGCCGGCGCGATCGGGTTCCAGCGATGGTTCGCCCAGGAAGAGAGAAACGGGGCGCTGCAGGGGCTGCTTCTGACGCCGGTCGATCGGGGCGCCTTGTTCATCGGCAAGTGGGTCGGTGCGACGCTCTTTCTGTTGGCGATCGAGTGCGTGTTGGTGCCTGCCGCGTCGATGCTCTACGATCTCCACCTCGGCGCCGTGTGGCTCAAGCTGACGCTTGTTATGGTCGTCGTGACGATTGGCTACGCGGCGTTGGGGACGTTTTTCGCCGCGATCGCCGCCCATACGACAGCCGGGCAACTCCTGTTGCCGGTGTTGCTGTTCCCGCTTAGCGTGCCGATCCTGCTGGCCGGCGCTGGC
>DAOWHI010000243.1 GCA_030641505.1 Gemmatimonadota bacterium
AAATGGTTCGGGGGAGCGGCGTGCGTGGCGCTTGCCGGTTTGTGTGTCGTTCTCTCTCGATTCGCGCACAAGAAAGAACACCGCTGGGTGCTGAGGCATTACGATGTCGGGACGACCGCTTTTCTTGCCGGTATCTTCGTCATGGTCGGCATGCTCGAGCGTTCGGGGGTGATCCAGTCGATGGCGCTCTTCCTCGCGGACCACATCGGCAGCAACCCGCTCATCGCCTTCAACATCATCGTCTGGGGATCGGTGGCCTTGAGCGCGTTCATCGACAACGTACCGTACTTGACCGCTATGATCCCCGTCGTCCAGGTGTTCTCAGACACGATCGGCATACGCGTCGAGTTACTCGCATTTGGTATCATGATTGACGTGTCTCTCGGCGGCAACATCACTCCGGTCGGGGCGTCGGCGAACATCGTGGCGGTCGGCATGCTGAAGAAGCACGACATTCACGTCTCGTTCGGTGAGTTTGCCCGCATCGGGCTCCCCTTCACGTATCACATCGGCCCCTATGTCCCGGGCTACCGGACGTCGGTCGAAATCATGCCGTCACTCTTTTTGTTCGGGTCGAACGACGACTTCCTGGGCAACAAGCTCGACAATGATCTGCTCTATCAGGTCGAAGGACACGTGACTCGTGACTTTACCTCGCATTTCTTCGGTTCGTTCGATCTCCTGTACCGAAACGGCGCCCAGGCCCAAATCGACGATGTCGAGCTTGGAGAGAAGCTCGACGTCTTGTCGGCGGGATTCACCCTCGATTATGGTGTGACCGACAACGTGGGCTTGCGCGTCTCCTACCACAGCATCGTCGAGGGTGACTCGGACATTGATGGTGACATGTTTCGCATCAACGTGAATTTCGGGTGGCATCCGCTCATCGAGAAAATCAAGAAGTTGGGGGAAGAGTAGGGACAACTTTGGAACTGACCCAGGAAGAGGGCTAATGTGGCTGTCAACGCTCCAGAAATCTTGACAGAGGAGGAAGCATGCGCTTGAAATCGTTATCGCTGATCATCGCTGCGTCGCTCGGCTTCGGCTGCGCGTCTGCTGTGCGGGTATCCCAGGACTACGACACCCAGTTCTCGTTCGCGGACCTTCAGACCTACGGCTGGATCCAGGAGTCGGGCATGGCGCGAGACGAGCAAGGCGTCCGGTATCCACTGATCGAACAGCGCATCCAGGACGCCGTCGATCGGACACTCGCGTCCAAGGGTTATCGAAAGGTCAACGCCAACGACGCCGATTTCGTGGTCGCGTTTCACGCCGGCACCGAGGACAAGCTCGATGTCTACAGCACCTACGATTATTACGGCTACGGTTGGCGCAGGGGCTTTGCCACTCAGACGACCAACGTTCGCCAGTACACTGAGGGCACCTTGCTGATCGACGTCATCGCGACTTCGACCCGGGAGCTCGTGTGGCGTGGTGTCGGCAGCAAATCGTTGAGCAGGGATCGCGACCCGGAGAAGGTGACCCAGCGGATCAACGAAGCGGTCGCCGACATCCTGGCCGAGTTCCCGCCGCAGCCCGAAGCTGGGTAACCGTTCGTCGGCCGGGTCCGGCACGATGAGAAGATCGAGCGACAAGAAACGCCTGGGCCTGGCCGAGCAGACGATGATCGGGTTCGCCCTGGGCGCGGGTCTCGGCGTGTTCCTGGGCGAGTACGCGGGTCCCCTCGGGTTGGTCGGCGACGTCTGGATCCGGCTTCTTCAGATGGCGATCCTGCCGTACATCATCCTGTCGCTCATCAGCGCAATCGGGGGATTGACCTACAGCGACGCTGGCTTGATCGCCGGCCGGGCGGGGATCGTCATGCTGGTCGTTTGGTTGGTGGCGCTGGCCGTCGTTTGGTTGGTCGCGCTGACTTTCCCGATCACTCAAACCGCCTCGTTCTTCAGCGTCGGTATGCTCGACGCGCCGGCGAAGATCGACTTTCTCGAGCTCTACATCCCCTCCAACCCGTTTCACTCGATGGCCAACAACATCGTGCCCGCGGTGGTGCTGTTCTCGCTCGCCGTCGGGGTGGCGATGATCGGGGTCGAGAACAGGGAGCGTGTTCTGCCGGCCATCAACGTTGCGGTCGACGCGCTGACGCGGGTCACGATGGCGTTCGTCAAGCTGACCCCGATCGGCGTGTTCGCGATTACCGCGGCTGCTGTGGGCACGATGGCGATCGAGGATTTAGGCCGGCTCCAGGTGTACTTCGGCGCATTCATCGTCGGGTCACTATTGATCACGCTGTGGTTCTTGCCGGTGCTGGTCGCGATCGCGACGCCGATCAAGTACCGCGAGTTGCTGGGGACGTGCCGCGATACGCTGGTTACGGCGTTTGGCACCGGCAACCTCTACGTGTGCTTGCCGCTGATCGTCAAGAACTGCGAGACCTTGTTGGCTAAGCACATCGAAAGCGACCGTGCCAACAAGACCGTCGACGCCCTGGTACCGATCGGATTCGCGTTCCCACACGCGGGCAAGATCATGACGCTGTTGTTCGTTCTGTTTGCGGCCTGGTTCGCGGGCATCGACCTGACGCCGGCCAGTCACGCGACATTGGTGGTCTCCGGTCTGTTCAGCGTGTTCGCCAGCACTCACGTCGCCATACCGTTTCTGTTGGACAGCGTCCGGGTGCCGGTCGACATGTATCAACTCTACTTGACGACCGGCATCATCAACGCCCGTTTCGCGGCGATGGCGGCGGCGATGAGCCTGCTCGCGTTCTCGCTGATCGCCAGCGTAGCGGTGGAAGGACAAAGCCGGATCGCGCTGCGGCGCATAGTGGGAGTCGTGCTCGCCTCGATCGTTGTGGTCGGGATCGCGATCACTCTGGCGCGTAACACGTTCGAGACGTTTGTCACCGACGCTTACGACAAGGACGAGGTGATCGCCGGTATGCAGATCTTGGCGGATCCAGCTCCGGCCATCGTCCGGACCGAATCAGTCATTGTGGAACCCGATTCCGTCGTTTCACCGGTCCTCGAGAGGGTACGGGCTGGCGGCGCGCTGCGCGTCGGATACGGACCCGGCCGGTTGCCGTGGTCGTACTTCAACGCGGCCGGCGACCTGGTTGGCTTCGACGTCGAAGCTGCCCACCTGATCGCCGAGGACATAGGCGCGTCGTTGGAGTTCGTGCCGATGGATATCGAGCGCTTCGACGAACAGCTCAACCAGGGTCAGATCGACATCGCGATGAGCGGTTTGCTTATGTCACCGTACCGCTTGGAACAGGTGCGATTCGTACCGTATGTAGAGCAGACGTTCGGCATCGTCATGCCCGACGAACGACGGAACGAATTCGATACCGTACAGGAGGTCGTATCACGATCGGGGTTAGCGGTGGCTCTGGTCGGCGACGAGTTCTTTCGCCAGCGGTTGGTCGATCGGCTCCCGGATGCGCGAGTGACGCTGCTTGACTCGGTAGACGAGTTCACCGCCCAGCGCGGCGAATACGACATCATGATCACGACCGCCGAGAGCGGATCGGCGTGGACGCTGTTGCACCCGGAGTACGCGGTCGTCGTGCCGAGCGACATGCAGCTCCGGTTACCGACTGGATACGCGGTAGCGGTCGATCAGGAAGAGTTGGCTCGCTTTCTCAGTGGCTGGGTAACACTTCATCAAGCCAACGGTCGGTTGGATGGGTTGTACGACCATTGGGTGCTCGGGGTCGATGCCAAACCGCGTCAACCTCGGTGGTCGGTTATCCGTGATGTTCTAGGCTGGGTAGAGTAGCGGTTCTTAGCTGTTGACAAGCCGCGGTTAGTTCGGGGCCACGGGCGTATCAGGAGTTTTACCACACCGGGTATAGGGGGACTAAGCGACCCCCGGGCGCGTCAGGAATTTCGCCACGCTACGTGTAGAGAGCCTCCCCACAGACAACCTCGTCTACGCTGACCTATCGTAGTGTATCGTTGCCGGTTTCTCGAGGAAGAGAATTGAATACCGATATCTCCAGCGGGCGCTGCGCGTACTCTGACGCGACCCCGTCTACGTCACGAACACGAGTTCCATCTAACAGGAGGGAATTGACAGTGAAAAACTATAGGTTCGAGAAGAAGAAGTCAGTAAAAGCAGTCGTACTCGCGCTGCTGGCAGGCGTTGTGTTGTTGCTGGCGACCGCCACCATCGCCTCGGCACAGGAGGACAATTCCGGTACCAACCCGGTTAACTTCACGTACGACTTCCGCTTGATCACAGAGATGCAGAGTTTCACCGAGGACGCTGGGTCGCTGCTCAAGCATACGCTCGAGTTCAGGGCGCCCCTGGGAAGAAACATAGCGAATCTCACAGGGGCTGAAGCCGGCACCTTGTTCAGGGACCTGGGTAATACGTTCGCTCTCCGCTTCCGGGCCTACCACCAGGACCTGAGCCTTAACGACCCAACCTCTTCCGAAACCACCGAAGTCTCAGGCATCGGTGATTTCGACGCACGCCTTTTGGCTATCGCCTACACGAGCCCTAAGCTCATCCTGGCCCCCGGGTTAGAGGCCTTCTTCGACACCGCTTCGAATGACGCCCTTGGTTCCGGTAAACACTCCCTCGGGCCGGTTCTCTTCGCTGTGTTACCCGGAATCCTGGGAGGTCGTAGTCTCTTTGCACCGGGCTATCAATACATTTTCGACATTGGCGGGGAAAGCGACCGGACCGACATCAGCCGCAGTCAGATCGATCTGTATTTCGTCTGGATGCTAGCGGCAAACAAGAACTGGCTGATTGTCAATCCCCAGATCATCCTGGATCACGAAAACGAGATTAACTTCACCCAAGTCGATGCCGAATGGGGCTTCATGATCGCGCCGCAACTTGGACTCGCCGGATACCTGCGCCCGGGCGTCGCCCTCGGTAACGATAAGCCCTTTGACTGGAACCTCGAGTTCGCACTCAAAACTGTGTGGCGCTAGAAGGAGGAGGGCCAATCTGTGAAAACGTTTATAACGACAATCTTCGTGTTGATTGCGTGTGCATTGGTGCCTTGCTCTT
>DAOWHI010000031.1 GCA_030641505.1 Gemmatimonadota bacterium
CGCCACACCAAGCAACGTGCCGATCGGCGCAAAGAAGTCGATCAATCCGGGCCGGTAGCCGATCGGCGTATCGATGAGGGTCAGATCGTCGGCCGCCATCGGTGTGGCGCCGGGTCGATCGAGCGCCCCGGTCTCGCGCGCCCGCTGCCGCGCGGTTCGCATTCGACGCCCCGTCAGCCGACCCATCTTGTCACTCGCGAACAGAAACGTGAACAGAATCGCGAAGATCGCGTAGAAGTTGAACGGTAAAGCGCGGAAGAAGAACCCGATCGCGTCGGACTGGGAGGCCAGCACCGGGACGCTCCCGGCGACCAAACCGCCGACGTAGATCGGCCACACGTTGAACGGAATCAGCGTCGCCGCGGGCGACGCCGTTGAGTCAACGATGTAGGCCAGCTCTTCGTGTGCCACTCGGTGGGCATCGGAGACCGGCCGCACTGTCGTCCCGGTCAGAACCGTGCTGATCGTGCCGCCTTGATGGAACACGAGTCCCATTACCCAGGCGAAGAGCTTGGCCGACCTGGGGCCCGTCGCCACCCGTTTGCCGGCCCACTCAGCGAACCGCTGGGCACCGCCGGTCTTGGTCCACAGGCCGATCAACCCGCCCAACGACCAGAGGTACACCAGCAGAATAAGGGCGTAGTTCTCCGATCCAACCGACGGGATCAGGAACGCTTGGACGATGTTGAGCTCGCCGCTGATTACGCCGCCCAGCACGATGCCCACGAACAGCGCCGTGATGACTTCGCGCAACGCGAATGCGAGCACCAGCGTGACCAACGGGGGAACGATCGACCAGACGCCATAGTGCACGCCGTTGGTTGGAAAACGACCGCCGAGAAAAGAACCCAGCGCCACGAGCGCGATCCCGAGCGCAAGAACGTGCCAACGAAACCCCCGACCGGCCCGCGTGACCGTCACGTCGGGATCTGTCAAACGAGTGCTGCTTGACGTAGAGCGCGCGTCCGCGCGGTCGGATCGTCACCGCCGTAGATGCCCGAGCCGCTGACGAGCACGTCGGCTCCGGCGCGAACCACCCGGGCTGCGTTGTCCGCGGTGATCCCGCCATCGACCTCGAGCCACGGGCGGCTACCCTCGGGTGAGGCGTCGATCCGCTGGCGGGCGCTCCGCAGGCGGCCTATCGATTCACTGATGAACTGCTGTCCCGACCAGCCGGGATTGACGCTCATGATGAGTAACAAGTCGAACGCTCCCCATACGGCGTCGACCGCGCTCAGCGGCGTGCCGGGGTTGATCGCGACACCGGCCTTTGCGCCCAACTCGCGCACACGTTGAAGCTGACGGTGGAGGTGGGTGGTGGCTTCGGCGTGAACGGTCAAGATGTCGGCCCCGGCGTCGATGTACTCGTCGAAGTACTGCTCCGGTCGCTCGACCATCAGGTGAACGTCGATCGGGACGTCGACCGCCCGCTCGGCAGTCTTTATCATCGCCGCGCCGAAAGTCAGGTTGGGGACGAAGTGACCGTCCATGACATCGACGTGTATCCAGTCGGCTCCACCCTCGACCACCGCGACGATCTCATCCGCCAACCGATCAAAGTCCGCCGCCAGCACGGAGGGAGCGATCACGACAGCGCTCACGGAGCAGCCACCCGGCCGAGCTCGAGCCGCGCTGCCGAGCCGGTGTGCACGTGTTGTCCCGGCCGCGGCCGTTGACCGCTGATGACGATCGCTCCTTCGACGCCCTGCTCTTCAGAGCTCAAGGGAACCACTTGGCCGACCGTGATCCCGTACACGATCAGTGTATCGCGAGCGGCTCTCAACGGTAGACCGCGGACATCGGGCATCTCTACCAGCGTTCCTCCCCGACTGATGACCATCGTCACCTCGATACCGGGCTCGATCTCGGTGCCCGCCGGCGGGACCGTCTCGACGATCGTCCCCCACGGGTGCAGCTCGCTCGGTTCGTTTCGGGACGGCGTAATCACGACGCCGAGTCGGGACAGGATCTCATTCGCCAAACCGGGCTCGAGACCGGCCAAATCGGGCAGCACGGCTGGCTCGGTGCCACGGCTCACGAGCAACCGGACCGTATCGCCACGGGGTCGATAGAAACCCGGCGGCGGTAGCTGATAAATCACCCGACCCGCTTCGACGTCGGCGCTCCGGCGCTCACCGCCCACCGTGACGACATAGCCCTCGCCCTCAGCTTTGTCGCGCGCCTTCTCGACCTCCATTCGGCCCAGGTTGGGCACCCGGTTGATGCGACCCTGAGCCAGCGTATCGGGCAAGAAGAAGAGTTGCACCGCGATGTAACCGACGAGCAGTGCGCCGATCGCGGTCGCCACGATCGCCAGCGGGACCTGCCAAGTCGCGTTCCCGGCGCGGACTGGGGGCGCGCTCACGCCGCCTCGCGCACCAGACGGGCGGCGAAAAACCCATCCAGGTCACCGCTCCAGGGACGGATCGTCAAGTAGTGCCCGTCACGGTGTCGGGCCGGCGCATCGCCACCTACAGGTACGCACCGGAACTCTCGGTGATCGGCAAGAAACGCTGTTACCACTCGGTCGTTCTCCTCTGGTTCGAGCGAACAGGTGGCGTAGACGAGCGTGCCGCCCGGCGCCACCCGATCGGCGAGTTGCGTCAAGAGCTCGCGTTGGAACGCCGCGAAGGTCGCCACGTCCCCCGGCGAACGCCGCCACCGAGCGTCGACCCGCCTACGCAACACGCCGGTGCCCGTACACGGCACATCGGCTAGCACTACCGAAAACTGCGCTGCCGTCGGCAGCGAACGCGCATCCGAGGCCACCAGCCACGGCTCGGTGAGCGCCAGACGATGAACGTTATCGCGAATCCGTTGCAACCTCGCGGCATCGATATCGACTGCCAATGCACGGATCGTCGGCGCCTTGGTTAACAACCCACACAACTTGGTCCCGGGTGCTGCACAAGCGTCGAGCACGCGATCCTCCGGCCGAGCTTCGACCACATCCGTGACCCACTGCGAACCAACGTCCTGAACCCAGAACCACCCCTCGGCCCAACCCGGCAATGCGGTCGGGGGCGTCCCGCGACCGACGACTATCGCGTCCGGCTTGTCTGGGTGCGGTCGGGCCTCGATACCGGCGTCGACAAGCGCCTCGAGGACCGAGCCCGTGGTCGCCACCTGGACGTTTATCGCGAGATGAAGGTGCGGCGGCCGATTGTTGCTCTCGAGCAAGGCCTCGGTCGTATCGGCGCCAAACGCCGCCAGCCACCGAGCCACCATCCACTTTGGGTGACTGTGCTTGATCGCCAAATGGAGGATCGGATCTTCCGAGTCCGGCAACGGCAGATCCTGGCGCTGCCGATCGACGTTTCTGAGAACGGCGTTGACGAGCCCTGACGCCCACCGAGCGACACCATCCGGCAGCGCATGGTTCACCAACTCGACGCTTTCGTCGACCGCCGACCAAACCGGCACGCGCTCCAAAAACACGATTTGGTAGGCCCCCAGTTCCAGAATCGAGATGACGTCCGGTGGTAGAGTGTCAATCCCGCGCTTCAGCAACGCGTCGAGGTGGTAGTCGAGCCGGTCGCGCCATCGGATCGCGCCATACGCAAGCTCCATTGTGAACGCGCGCTGACGACCGTCAAGCCCAGCGACTCGCTGTTCCAAGCTCTCGTCGGCGCGTGTCCCGCCTCGCACGTCGCGCAGGATCTCGAGCGCCCGCCGGCGCTCAACGCTGGGGCGTGCACCCATTCAGTCGCCGACCTGGCCCTCCGTCGGACTCGACGCGCTCGCCCAGCGGCGCCGGGTCATCCGACCGGCTTCGAACGCCAACCGTCCGGCCTCGACCGCATGCCGCATCGCGGTCGCCATCTTGACCGGATCGTCGGCCTTGGCGATAGCGGTGTTCATGAGGATGCCCTCGACCCCGA
>DAOWHI010000174.1 GCA_030641505.1 Gemmatimonadota bacterium
ATGGAGACGGTGCTGGGCTACATCGAGCGCGGCAAAGAGGAGGGCGCCAAGGTCGTCGCCGGCGGCGGCCGGGCCGACATCGACCCAGGCTACTTTGTGCAGCCCACGGTGTTTGACGCCGTGACCAACGATATGACGATCGCCCGCGAGGAGATCTTCGGGCCAGTGCTCGCGACGATCACTTTCGACGATGTCGAGGAAGCGATCGAGCAAGCCAATGCGTCACCATATGGATTAGCGGCCGGCGTTTGGACGAGCGACATCAAGAAAGCGCACTATGTGGCCCACCGCCTGAAGGCGGGGACGGTGTGGATCAATACTTACAATCTGTATGACGCGGCCAACCCGTTTGGCGGCTACAAACAAAGCGGGTATGGACGCGATTTGGGAAAGTACGCGCTCCAGCAATACACCGAGACGAAATCGGTTTGGGTGAACCTGAGGTGATAGGCGGCTCGAGGTGAGCAAGCGCTTCCTACTCGACACCAACGTCCTGCTCCACGACCCCAAGGCGTTGCTCGCGTTCGAGGACAACGCGGTCCTGTTGCCGATCTACGTCATCGAGGAGATCGATCACTTCAAGCGACAGTTGACGAGGCTCGGCGAGAACGCGCGCTGGATCAGCCGATTCTTGGACGGTCTGCGTAGCCAAGGCCGGCTTTCGGAGGGCGTCGCGCTCGAGACCGGTGGATCGTTGAAGGTCGTCTTCGACCCCGACAACCCGCAGCAACCGATCGTTCACGGTAACGGCACGGTCGACAACGAGATCCTCAAGATCGCCCGCCATCTTCGCGGCGAGGATCCCGACGTTCGGCTGATCCTGGTGACGAAAGACGTCAATCTTCGGATCAAGGCCGATGCACTCGGTCTGGCGGCCGAAGACTACGAGAGCGACCGCGTTCGGCTGGACGAGCTGTATTCGGGCCAGACGGAGTTGGAGTTGCCAGCCGAGCAGCTCGATCTCTTTCGCGAGGCGGGTGAGCTACCGCTGCTCGAGGGCGAGTTCTCGCCCAACGAGTATGTGCTCCTTCGTGACTCCAGCGATCCGTCGAACACCGCGCTGGCTCGAATCGACGTGTTCGGCGGCCGGCTGTCGGCGCTGATTGCGAACAGCCAGGGCGTGCAGGGCATTCGGCCACGCAACAAGGAGCAGTACTTCGCGCTGGACGCGCTGCTCGACCCCTCGATCGTATTGGTCACGCTGATGGGCAAGGCGGGGACCGGGAAGACGTTGTTGGCGCTGGCGGCCGGGTTGGAGCAAACGCTTACGGGCAGCCCCTACCGCCATCTGCTCGTTTCACGCCCGACGTTTCCGATGGGCAAGGACATAGGCTATCTGCCGGGAAACGTGGCCGAGAAGCTGAACCCTTGGATGCAGCCGATCTTCGACAATCTGGCGCTGCTGCTGGAAGGCCGGCGCAGTCGCAACGGCGATCGATCGGTCAGCGAGCTCATCCGGAGCGGGTTGATCGCGGTCGAGCCGCTGACCCACATCCGGGGGCGGTCGATCCCGCAGCAGTTCATGCTGGTCGATGAAGCCCAGAACCTGACTCCGCTCGAAGTGAAGACGATCCTGACCCGCGTCGGCGATCACACCAAGCTCGTGCTGACCGGCGACCCGTGGCAGATCGACACCCCGTACATCGACTCGTCCACCAACGGCTTCAACCACGTCGTGCAGCACTTCCGGGACGTCCCGTTAGCGGCCCACATCGAGCTTCGAAAGGGCGAGCGGTCGAAGCTCGCCGAGTACGCCGCCAACCTGCTCTAGAGCAGCTCCCTAAGAAAACCGGGGCCAGGCCAGCAGCGCCGCGATCGCGATCAAGGCGACGCCGGCGACGACGAACCCCCGTGGGCGATCGGGGTCGACCCGACCCATCGACTTGAGCCCCAGCTCAGGGAAGCAGAGGTACAGAACGCCTTTCGTGGTCCACCCCCAGCCGAGCAGGGTCAGGACGATCGGGATCCCGTGCCACACCGGGTGACCGGCGACGATGATCGCCCCAAACAGGAGGTGGAGCCCACCGACCAGGAGTGCACCAGGGCGTCCCTTTTCCCTGAGCCGAGTGAAAAGCTCGGCCCAAGCTCGTGGCTGCAGGGCGTGGGAAAGACCGATCGCGAGCAGGTTGATGACCGCAAAGACCTGGATCACATCGCGCATGGGAAGCGACCCTAATCAGGACTCGTCGATCGGACAACCGGATCGGAGCCGCGACCCGAGTTTTGCCCGCGAACCCGAGCCTTTTGCTGTGAATAACGCGTGGATAACTGGTGGAGAAAGAGGCGCGGTTTGTGGACATTCTGTGAAGCTCTTGTACAGATCGCACGAACCGATTTGGCGCCTTTGGTTTACCTTCGCGATGTCCCACAAAGGTTGATCTGAGCATCACCAAATTTGCGCTTGTGAAGCACTTGTAGCGATCCTCTCGCAATCTTGTAACTCTTTATCTCGCAATAAGTTGACAGACTTCAAGGGGGTCCGTATAATCGTTTGTGAGGGTCGGATAGCGACCTGGAACCTGGCACCGACACTCACTCCATGGGCCCTCAGGGAGGGCCGTGGACGTTCCATGGACGAGCCACCGGAGCAGTGATGCCACCGGGCTCGTTGGCGTAAGCTCGGGACGACACGGTTTGAAGCTCACGGAGCGGAGAAGAGGTGCAAAAAGCGCATAAGGGTTGTGGCTCCCGACGGGGGGTCGACC
>DAOWHI010000246.1 GCA_030641505.1 Gemmatimonadota bacterium
CCTGCCCCAGCCTGACAAATGTCGTACGGAGTCTTTCTGAAGGGGCGGCAACAGGCGAGCGGTTGGCAGCTGTATCGACGATAACGGCTTCCAGATGATCCACAGCGGTCTGCGAGCCGAGCGCCAGCAGCATCTCATGAGCGCGCTCACGATCTGCACCTATGACCACCACGACAGAGAGGGAGACATTGTTAATTTTGCTAGTGGTCATACCCTGTTTTCCGTGAAATAAACTTAGCCCTTCGAGGCCTGGCACAATATGACGCGGATTCTTCACTCCCGTCAATATGGCGTCAGAACCGGCTTTTTCTTCCAATACCCTGAGTATGCCTGTTTCCAGGATTCTGTTCTGCGCCCCCGGTCCCCCGGAAGTATCGAAACCCGTTTCTGACCGGACTGAAGCTGCCTGGAATACAGGTAGAATCCACAGAACCTGCACAGGCTCTTGAAATGTTCAGTCATTGGATCGTCGGTGTCGGGCAGTTGTTGCCACAAATCCCAGTTGCGGCGCAACCGCTCGACGATCTCGGTGTCCTGCTTGACGGTGATCAGCGCTTCATCCGGACAGACCTCGACACAGATATTGCACCCCTTGCACGTCTCCGGGTTGACGGTGATCGATAGCAACCCGCCGGAGCCTTTCTCCTTCGATTCGGGGACGTCAAAGAACGGCACCGTCTTGGCCAGCGGAAACTCCGACAAGACCGAATAGACAGCGGCGAACTCCTCATCCAGCTGCGCTCGGCGATCGGCATCCCAACCCAGCTTCGGTACCACGTTTCGGTACGCTGCTGCGGCGATCTCACCAAACCCATGGAACTCCATCCCCTTAAGCAGCTTCTGTGATTCTTGGGCGAGCGGCTTGGCGATCTGACGAATCCGCGCCAGCGAACGCCCGTTGGTGGCAGTGTCGATCGCGGCGTTCCACAGCTCCTCGGTCGTGTTGACGAGCCCCGGAATCGCCGCGTCCGGGCACTGAACCCAACACTGGCTGCATCCCGTGCAGCGATCGGCCACGAACTCGGGCACCTCGAAACGGATGTCCGTCATGTCGCGGATCGTGCTGGACGCCGCCGGGATCGCGCTGATCGCGGTGAACGGATCGGCGATCACGTCCTCGCCTACGAGGCACAGGCCACACACCTGCTCGAAGAAACGACCGGGGTTGCCGATCCCATCGGCCGCATTGGGCACGTCCAATAGCGCCGGGACGTGGCTCGCCGCCGACGGCTTGCTGACCAGGTCGGCCAGCTCCTCTTCGTCGAGCACCGGAACGACACGCGCCTCGTCAAAGCCACGCCGAATAACCCGATAGTTGTCGTCGACAACGCGCTCGCCGAGCTTGCCGAACTTCTGCTCGAGCTGATTTCGGATCCCCTCGAACAACCGCTCCTCGCTCAGGTTCTCACGCTCGAGAAACGGCGACGCAGCAAAGAACGCGCCCATGAACGCGGCTCCCTGCATCCGGTACCTGAGCTCGGGATCGCTCGCCTCCTCGTTGGCGATCGCGAAGCCGTCCACGGCGTACACCTTGAGCTGGCGCTCGCGTACGTCACGCCGTGCGGGAATCGGCAACGACCTCCACACTTCCTCGACCGGCTGATCGCCCTGGATCACGAACACGCCACCCTCAGAGAGGCCGGCCAACGGGTTGGAGTGACCGAACACGTTCGGATCCGGCGACAGCACCACATCGACATGCTTGAGCTCGGCGTTGATCCGAATCGGCTCGTGCGCCAGCGTGCCGTAGAACGTCGTCGGTTGGCCCTTCTTCTCCGATCCGTACTTGGGGTTCGCCTTCACGTGGAGCCCGGCCAACTCGAACCCCGTCAACACTAGGTTCTTGCCGGTCGTGATCGCACCCCAGCCGCCGATCGAGTGGATCCGAATCGCGATCGAGTCCGGCGGAGCGAGATTGAGGTCGCCGGCCGACTGCAGAGCCAGCTCGCCCAGCTGGGGGTACTCGTCGAGTAATTCCTCCTGCCACAACTGGAGCTTGGGCAACTGCGTACCGTGACGCACGAAATCGATCCCCAGGTAGAACTGTCGCTGCTTCTTGCCCCCGGGCAGCATGTTCTCAACCGTGGCGACCAGGTCCCCCGGCTGGAGATCGCGGCTTCCGAACCCGAACCCGGCGGAGTAGAAATCAGGGGTCTCGTCGAACGAGAGCGCCGCCACCCCTGGATACGGCAGCGGCTCTCCCGCCCGCCCGTTCTCGAGCGCTTGAGACATGGCAGCTCGGATCTCGCGCAACACCGGCGGATCGACCGCCAATGGCTGGTCGACACGCTCGAGAACGGTGACGCCTTTCTTGCCACGCAGCAGACGCGTGACGAGATCGGCCGGAAACGGGCGGAACATCGTGAGATCGAGAACGCCGATCTTGAGGCCGCGAGTCTCGCGCAGATGATCGGCGACCGCCTCGGCGTTGGCGACCACTGAGCCCTGCCCTGCGAGCACGTACTCGGCGTCATCGATGCGGTAACCGCTGGCCCGCGCGTACTGGCGACCGGTCAGCGCAGCAAACTCGGCGATAGCGTCATCGGTGATCTCGCGCACGTGGTCGAAATAGAACGGTCGTTGCGCGGCCACACCCTGGGCGTAGGCGTCCTGGTTTTGTACGACGCCAAGCATGGCCGGATAGTCGAGGTCGAACATCTCCGGGATCCGCCGGCGCTCCTTGCCGAAGACCAATCGCTGCGCCGGGGTCGGCGACTCGATCATATCGCTCGGATCTCCGAGGTACTCCTTCACCAGCTCACGCTCCGGAAGCAACATCGATTCGATCACGTGGCTGGTGAGGAAACCGTCCTGCGCGACCACACCGGGGTTGAGCGACAGCTCGGCAACCCTATGCGCGATCAAGTTGAGGTCGGCACACGATTGAACGTCCTTGGCGAAGAACTGGAAGAAACCGGTGTCGTCAATGGCGTGGTAGTCGTCGTGCCCGGCATGGACGTTGAGCGCGTGCTTAGTCATCGCCCGGGCGGCGACGTTGAGCACGTAGGTGAGTCGCTTGCCGGCCGCGGCGTAGAGCGACTCGTGCATGTACGCGATCCCCTGCCCGCTCGAGAAGTTGGTGGCCCGCAGCCCGGTCATGCTCATGCCAGCGGTTACCGCCGCGGCGGCGTGCTCGCCCTCCGGCTCGAAAAAGATCAGCCGGCGGCCGTGCACGTTGGTCTTGCCCGATGCCACCGCTTGCGCCCAACCTTCGCCCATCTGGGTCGAGGGCGTGATCGGATACGCGCCAGCCCCCTCGCTGGCCGCCGTCTCCATCTCCACGACCGCAGTGCCACCGTCCAACGCTTCACGAATCCCCGGGTACGGCGGCGCTTTCTCGGTCGGCGGTTTCTTCTTGAAGATCATGCCACCATGCTCTCTACAGATTCACGCTCCAACGGAAACTGCACGCCCTCGACCCACACGATCGACGCGGTCGGGCACCGCGCAATCGCCGCCGGCTCGGCGAGATCGATCTTGTCGTAATCGATAACCGCCAGACCGGACTGCATCTCGATCAACCCGGGGGCGGCGTCCACAACGCACCGCTCGCAAGCGTTGCACGCCACCGCGCACACATCGGTCGCCGCTTCGCCCTCGAGCAAACAACGACACTGCACCAGAAGATGATGCTCGACCGGCATGATCACGAACAGGTCCAGCGGACATGCATCCACGCAGTCGCCGCACGCAGTGCAGTTCTCGAGGTCCACGACCGGCAGGTCGACGTCGTTCATATAGATCGCATCGAAATCGCATACCACGACGCAATCGGCCAGGCCGACGCACCCCCACGCACACGCCTTGCCACCACCGCCGACCGCCACCGCCGCGCCACAGCTCTCCACACCGAAGTAGTCGGCCTTTCGGGGCGCCACGTCGGAGCCACCGGCACACAGCAACCGCGCCACAAGCGGGACCGCCTCGCCGGCTTCGACGCCCAAGTACTGTGCCACCTCCTGTCGCTCTTCTTGTCCCATCACGGTGCACTTGGCGGGCTCGATGTCGCCCTTGATCGTCGCTTCGGCAAACGCGCGACACCCACCCAAGCCACACGCGCCGCAGTTGGTGCCCGGGAGCATGTCGGTGACGTTGTCGAGGCGCGGGTCTTCCCACACCGCCAGCTTGCGGTGTGCGACCGCGATCAGGACACCAAACGTCAGGCCCACACCGCCGAGAATCGCCATCGAACCGAGAATCGTCTCCGGGTTCATTATCCGGCTTCCTCGGTCGGCAGGTCGGCCTGCTGCAGGAGCCACGCGGCGAGCCGATCGCCCGGCTCGGCCGGTTCGTCGCCGTTGGCGCCACCGACCGCGACAGCCGGCGCCATCGTTCCGGTCGCAGCCATCGCGACCAGGGTCCGAAGATGACCGAGGTCCTCGGCCTGCCGAAAGGCGGAGATCGGACCGCGCGCAACCCGCGGATCGTCCTCGGGCACGAAGTCGACCGACAACCGATCGGACAGCGTCGACCCCTTGGTCGGATCGTGGATGAACCGGGCCGCCGACTCGTTTACGAGCGCGGTTATCGCCGGTCCCGGCGCTTCACGCGCCCGATCGAGCACATCGATCTCGGCGCTCTGGGCGATGAACACGCTCGGGCTCACCAATCGCACCAACGGCGCTGGGGGTGACTCGCCGCGCACCAGCAGCACGATCTTGACCGCACCATCCAGGAATCTTCCCAAGCCGTCGGCTTGCAGCGCATCACCATCGACATCGACGATCAAGGGCGGCGCGAGCGCTCGCTCGGCGCGACTCCACCCGGCGAACGGGAACGACGACATCAACGGCTCGTGATTGGGCAAGCGGTAGTGACCAGAGCGCGCGGCTTCAACCAACCGGGCGGTACCGAACACACGCCCGAAATCCGCCCACACCGCCGCCACTTTGGCTGGCAGATCCTCTCCCGATGCGACCCGAACGCAGTAATCCTCGGGCTCCCGAGCCTCGATTTCAACTAGCACTTTGCGCGCCCGACCAACCGCCTCGGCCGCCACCGGGTCGAGACGCGGCTCCTCGGCCACGAGCGCGGCGAACCGCTGAGCGTCGATGTGCCCGGACGCGAACCGGCCGAGCTCGGACGCGGTCCGCTCGGTCGCCTCGCCCTCGCCGGCGGTCCCGGCCGTGAGCATCACATCGAGCTCGCCGATCGTGGTCGCGATCGCGGAGCGGAACGCGACCCTCGGCGACTCGAACGCCGAAAGCGCTTGCTCGATCCGTTCGTCAGACGGCATGCAGATCCAACTCGTCTGATAGACGCGCCATCTTCTCCTCGGCGGTGATCACCGGCAACCGGCGCAGCTCTTCGTACCGCGGACGAGACTCATCGCGGAAGAAGACCCCGAGCCGCGTGCGTCCGTCTTCTTCGGCCAAACGCCGGGCGGCGTGGATATCGCTCGGATCGTGACGCACCTGGTTCTTGTAAGCGCTCTCGAGACCGTCGACCATGACCCCGTCTTCGTGAACCAGCAACTCGATCGAGTCCGGATTCTTGAGCCCCTCTTCGAACAGCGGCGCGGTGTACTTCGGACAGCGTTGCAGAATCCGCACAAACGCGAAGCCCTTGTGGTGGTAGGCCGCCTTGAGGGTCGCAAACAGATGGGGCGGGATCCACTCGGCGGTCTGGGCCACGAACGACGCGTTGGTGATGCCCAGCGTCGCCTCGACCGGGTTGAGCGCCGGCAACCAGCTCCCTCGCGGTTGCGTATTGCTCGGATAGCCCTGCGGCGTCGTGGGCGAAGTCTGGTTCTTGGTCAGTCCGTAGATGTTGTTGTCGAGCATCAATGCCACCATGTCGATGTTGTAGCGGGTGGCGTGAACCCAGTGGCCGGCGCCGATCGATGTGCAGTCACCGTCGCCCATCACGACGAACACGTCGAGGTCGGGCCGATGCAGCTTGATCCCGGTAGCGACCGGCAGCGCCCGGCCGTGAAGGCCATGAAAACCATATGTCTTGAGGTAGTGCGGGAATCGACTCGAGCATCCGATCCCGGATACAAAGACCGTCGTCTCGGGCCGGAACTGCTCGTCGGCCAACAGTCGTTGCGTGGCCGCCAGGACCGAATGATCGCCGCAACCCGGACACCATCGCGGGATCGGTCCCTCGTAATCGGCGCGTTCGAAGATCCGTTCGTCGTCCAACGCGCACTGCAGCAACGAATTGACTGGGATCGTCACGCTACGTCTCCTTCCACCGTTTCCATCCGTTGACGGATCGCGTCAGCGATCGCTCTCGGTCGCATCGGCTCGCCGAGCACCCGCGTCCAACAATCGATATCAAACAGCGTCTGCGCGCGGAGCAACCACGCCAACTGTCCGCGGCGGCGGTTCTCTTCGTTGATATAAGGCGCAGCCGGGTCGTCGCTGTAGTTGATCTCCACCGTCATCACTTTCTCGAACCGACTGAAGATCTCCTTGAGGCCCGGCTCGAGCGGGGAGAGGAAGCTCAGGTGAAGCGACGAGACGCTCATCCCATCGGCGCGCACACGGTCGATCGCTTCTTCGATCGCGCCCTTGGTGCTGCCCCAGCCGACGACCAACAGCTCGCCGCTGTCGTCGCCGTACACCGCCGGTGGCTCGAGCGTGCTCTGGAGCACCGCGATCTTGCGGCTGCGCATCGTCGAGGAATGTTGATGCACCGCCGAGCTGTAGGCGACCCTGCTCGATTCATCGTGCGCCAACCCGGTAACGGTGTACATGCCACCTGGCTGACCGGGCACGAACCGTCGCGACAACCCCGTTGTCGTATCCCAATCGTAGGGTTTCAACCCTTCCGGGACCGGGCTCAGGTCGGGTGGCGCTGCCACCCATGCGGGATCGAGCTCGGGGCGCCGGAACGGTTGCACTCCGGTTGCCAGGTTGGCATCCGACAGAACGATAACCACGGTGCGAAACATCTCGGCGATGCGGCGCGCCGTGACCATGACGTGAAAACACTCCTCGATCGTGGCCGGCGCCATGACAACATGCGGCGCGTCGCCCGGCTGACCAAAGATCGCCGCCAACAGATCCGATTGTTCGACCTTGGTCGGCAATCCGGTGGCCGGCCCGCCGCGCTGCACGTCGACCACCACCAGCGGCATCTCGATCATCACCGCCAACCCCAAGAACTCGGTCTTCAGCGCGAGGCCGGGGCCCGAGGTGATCGTATACGCCACCTTACCCGCGTACGACGCGCCGATCGCGACGCCGGCGGCGGCGATCTCGTCCTCGGCCTGGTGCACCACACCACCGAACTTCTCGAACACGTCACCGAGCTCGTGCGAAGCGGAGGTGGCGGGCGTGATCGGGTACATCGCCGCCAACTCCATCCCGGCGGCGATCGCGCCCAGTGCAACCGCTTCGTTGCCGTTCATGACCACCATCGGCTCGGTGACCGGCCGCGCCGCGATGCGGATCCGGAAATCGAGGTTCTCCTCAGCCCAGCCGTAGCCAAGGTCGAGCAGCTCGACGTTGCGGTTGTAGATCTCTTCCGACTTCTTGCGGAACGCGTGCGCGATCTGATCGCGACACAGGTCGAGATC
>DAOWHI010000181.1 GCA_030641505.1 Gemmatimonadota bacterium
CTGACCAACTACATCATCCCGACCAGCGACGACGTGCCGCCGATCCGGGTGAGCTTCGTCGAGAACCCGTTCGCTCATGGCCCACATGGCGCAAAGGGACTCGGCGAGCTGCCCATGGATGGACCGGCCCCAGCGATCGCCAACGCGGTCGCCCGCGCGATCGACGCCGACCCGTGCGAGATCCCATTGACGCCCGAACGAGTCATGGGCCTCTTGTCCAATGGTCGCTGACTCAGTGCCGCCAATGAACCGATCACCGATCGATGTCGCGTTCACGCTGAACGGGCTGGAGGTCGCGATCAGTATCGATCCCGCCGAGCGTTTGCTCGACACGCTGCGGTATCGACTCGGCATGACCGGCACAAAAGAAGGATGCGGCGAGGGAGAGTGCGGCGCGTGCACCGTGCACGTGGACGGCATACCGGTGAACTCGTGCTTGATCCCCACGTACCAGATGCGTGGCACCCGGGTGCGCACGGTCGAATCGATCGACCCGGCCGACGTGAGCGCACTACTCGGGTCCGGCGCGACCCAATGCGGTGCGTGTACGCCGGGCGTCGTCATGACCGCGGTATGGGTCTGGGAGCACCCCGAGTTGCTCGAGAGCCACACGCTGCGCCAGCTCATGGCCGGCAACTTGTGCCGGTGCACCGGTTACGACGGGATCATCGCTGGCGTGGGCCAAACGCTGGAGGAAAACGGTCGGTGACCGTCTTCATGCCGACCACGCTGACCGAGGCGCTCGAGATTCGATGCGCCGAAGACGCCACACCGATGGCCGGCGGGACCGACTTGCTCGTTCACTGGCCTGAACAGCTCGAGCGCCACGATCGCGACTACTTGGATCTGTGGGGTTTGGACGAACTCCGTCGCATCGAGTGGTCGGATGACATGCTCGAGCTCGGCGCGCTCACGACGTACTGGGACGTCGTCACCGACGCCAGGGTCGGCGCCGCCTTCCCGTTGCTGGTCGACGCCGCGCGCCAGGTCGGCGCGGTCCAGATCCAGGCCCGCGGAACGTGGGCCGGGAACATCGCCAATGGCTCCCCCGCTGCCGACGGGGTTCCGGTCTTGATGGCGTACGGTGGGACGGTGGTGGTCGCCTCGTCCGAGGGGCACCGCGAAGTGCCGCTCGAGCGGTTCTACTCCGGCTACAAGGAGATGGACCTCACACCGGACGAGCTTATCGTCGCGATCCGGATTCCGAGGCGGACCTACCGGCACCAACGGTTTATCAAGGTCGGGTTGCGTCGTGCTCAGGCGATCGCCAAGGTGGGTGCAGCGATGGTGTCGAACGGCTCGGGTTGGCGTGTGGTCGCGAGCAGCGTCGCACCGACGATCCGCCGGTGTCCAACAATCGAAGCGCGGATCTCGAACGGTCAGCCACTCGGGTCGCCTGATGATCTGCTGCCAGCGATACGCACGGATGTCTCGCCTATCGATGACCTGCGGTCGACGGCGGCCTATCGCGAGCAGGTGATGAGCCGAGTCCTTTACTACGCGATCGAGGAAATGAACCACCGATGAACGACACGCCACGAACGCTCAAAGACGCGGCGGTCGCCGCAGCTCTCGATGGGCTCGCGTCCGCCAACCGAAACTTCACCGCCGCTTATCCCGGTCAACGTCTCGGCCGGCAGCCGGTTCACACCGTCTACGGTGGGGCGGACCTCTTTCGCGCCGATTCGGCGGCTAAGCTTGGGGCCGTCGCGCGCCAGACACTGAACCGGCATGCGCCGGCATACGAGATTTTCGCCAAGGTGGTCGGGATCCCTGACGAGCCGGCAGAGTTGGCCGAAGACGTTTACCTGCGTGTCGCCGACAAGCTCGAGAAGGAACCGGTCGAGGACTTCCGCATCGATTTCGAGGACGGCTACGGCCATCGTCCCGACGAAGAAGAAGACGCTTGTGCGGTGAGTGCGGCCCGCGAGGTCGCCACCGGTCTCGACCGCGGATCGCTGCCGCCGTTCATCGGCATTCGCACAAAGCCGTTTACCGACACGCTGGCCGATCGTGCGATCAGCACGCTCGACATCTTCGTCACCGCGCTATTGGACGCCACCGGCGGAAAGCTGCCCCCGGGTTTCGTGGTCACCAATCCGAAGGTGGTCGTACCCCAACAGGTCGCTGTGCTGGCTGACCTCTTCGACCAACTCGAGGCGGGCCTCTCCCTCCCTTCCGGAGCGCTCAAGATGGAGATTATGGTCGAGACACCCCAATCGATCATCGGCCCCGATGGCCGGTGCGCGCTGCCGGGCCTCATCGCCGCCGGTCGCGGTCGCTGCATCGCGGCCCACTTTGGTCTCTACGATTACAGCGCAAGCGTCGAGATCACCGCCCATCATCAGGATCTCGATCACCCCGCGTGCGACTTCGCGCGACACATGATGCAGGTGGCGCTAAGTGATACAGGTGTATGGCTTTCTGATGGGGCAACAAATGTCTTGCCGGCGCGAAGTCACCGCCCCTCACCGGGGTCGACGCTGACCCTCCAGCAGGAGCAGGAGAACCGGCTTGCCGTCCACCGCGGCTGGCACCTCCATTTCAGCCACGTCCTCCACAGCTTGAAACATGCCTACTTCCAGGGGTGGGACCTGCATCCGGCTCAACTCCCGACGCGGTACGCCGCGCTGTACGCGTTTTTTCTTCAAGAGCGCGACGCCGCGATCGAGCGGTTGAGTCAGTTCGTCGGCCAGGCTGCCCGGGCCACGTTGACCGGCGATGTGTTTGACGACGCCGCCACCGGTCAAGCGTTGCTCAACTTCTTTTTGCGGGGCGTCAACTGTGGTGCGTTCGATAACAACGACATCGAGCGAACCGGCCTTACGCTAGCCGAGATCGAAACTCGCTCGTTCGCTCACATCGTCGCCGTTCGTCAACCGAGCTAACGAGTCAACTTCCGCGATAGGTCGAGTAGCCAAACGGATTGAGCAGGATCGGCACGTGGTAGTGCTGGGTCGGGTCGGCGACCGAGAATGTGACCTCGACGTGCGGATAGAAAGCGGCCACGCCGAGCCGATCGAAGTAGGCGCCGGTTTCGAACCGGAGTCGGTACTCTCCCGATTCCAGCGTGTCGGCGAGCAAGTCGCTCACCCGTCCATCACCATCGGTTGTATCGCTTCCGATCTCACGCCACTCCCCGCTCGCGTCGCGGTTCGAGAGTCGAACGTCGATTCCCGCTGCCGGACGCCCGGCCGCGGTGTCAAGGACGTGGGTCGTGATCGGGCTCGTCAACGAACAGCTTCTCCAATCGCAGGATCGTGATCTTTCGGAGTTCTTCGGTCGCCACCGCCAACTCTGTGTCGGGACTGTTCCCTAATCGCGCTTCGAGCGCGGCCGCCATCTCGTCGCCGCTCTTGCCGGTGGCACAGATCAGAAAGATATAGCCGAACTTCTCTTCGTACGCTTGCTGTCCCACCGCCAGTCGGTCGCGTGTTTCGTCATCGGCCTTGGCCAGCCCAGATTGCTCCTCGCGCGACCAATCTCGGGTGGCGCGGAACCGGTCTCCGTCCGGACGCTCCCCGATGCGTGGATGGTGATCGATCGCCCACTGCCAATCTTCTTCGTCCAGCTCGCGCCACGCTTCGTCGGCGGCCAGGCGCCACTCCTCGACGCTGTCGTACGGCCGACCGTCGACGACCCGCTTTGCCCATCGTTCGACCGCACAACAGCGAAGCAGCTCGGCTCGCGCCTCTTCCGACGAAAGGCCATTGACGCGCTCGAGGCCGCTCACAGGACCCTGGCTTCAGCTAGTTCCCCGTAGGCTCGAAAACGGGCTACGCCACCATCCGGGTAGATGTTGAGCCGCAGGTGGGTCGCGGTATGCGGCACGGTCGTGGGTGGCTCGAATCGGTGCTCCCGGTCAGCCTCCAGCTCGGTCCGCCCTAGCAGCTCAGCCCACTCGCCGTCCGGAACGTCCAACTCATCAGCATCGGTCTCGACGTCCAGCGCTTCGACCGAACAAGCCGCGGGGTAGTTCCCCTTGAAGTGGTCCGTATCGACCTGGACGGTGGAGATCATTCCGCGCCGGCCCAATCGAACGACGACCCAGTCGCGTCCCGGACCGCGGCGACGGCGGGTTTCCCAACCGTCGAACATGCCGGTCGACTTTCCCGGCAACAGCAGATTCCCGGGTTGACTGAAGAACGCGTCCGAGCAGTCAATTACGCGACCACCGCACAGCGCTGCGGCCAAGTCGATCTCGCCGGCGATGCGCTCCCAATCCGGTCGAACGAGCCCATGCACGCGCAGCCTCGCCACACCGCCATCGGGGTAGATGTTGAGCCGAACGTGAGTGTACCGCCCGGTCTCGCCGAGCTCGAACGGGTTGGGCGTGTTGGGCTCGAGATCGACTTCGCGCAGTATCGTCTTCCAGTCGGTGTGTTCGATCCACTCTGGTTGGTCGGTCAGGCCCTGTTCAACCACGCACGCTTCGAGCGACGCTCTGGCGGGGTGGTTGCCACGGAAGTGGGTCGTGTCGATTGTCACCCCGCGAGGCTCACCCGCAGCGCCAAGACGTACGACACACCAATCGTGGCCCGCTTCACGACGACGGCGCGTTTCCCACCCATCCATCCACTTGCCGCGATCGGTGTAGCGGTCGGGGTCGAACACCGGCGGGCCGGGCTTTAGCAGGTTTTCGGCGGGCGCGAAGAACTCATCGTTGAACGCCACCACCTCCCCCCCCAACCGCTCCGCCACGAGATCGCAGTAGCGCTCGAACCCAAACTCTTCCGGCTCGTGATCCATCATCCCTCCACCTTGAGCCATTCTCCTGACGGGTCGGCGAAGGCGCCGCGGTCGTAGACCGACTGGCCGCGCAGAAACGTCTGTTCGACCACACCGTACAACGTGCGACCCTGGTACGGCGTCAACGCGTGCCGGTGGTGGAGCTTCTCAGCGTCGACCTCGAACGCCTGATCGGGATCCCAGATCACCAAGTCGCCGTCTCGGCCGACCGCGATCGCTCCCTTTCTGGACTCGACGCCAGCCAAACGTGCCGACCGACCGCACATCCATCTCGCGATATCGTCGACATCGAAGCCCCGGCTGCGGCCGGCGGTCCAAACCGCCGCCAGGCTCAGCTGGAGCGACGCGATCCCACCCCAAGCGGTCACGAAGTTACCGCTCTCGATCTGCTTGAGGTCGGGTGGACACGGCGAGTGATCGGAAGCCACCAGATCGATCGTTCCGTCCGCCAAACCAGCCCAGAGCGCGTCCCGATGATCGGTGTCCCGGATCGGTGGCGCGCACTTGCACGTCGTGTCACCGTCGTCGATCTCCTCGGCAGCGAACGTCAGGTAGTGGGGACATGTCTCGACGGTGAGCGGGGTCCCGCACCCCCTGGCGGCTCGGATCGCGTCGAGCGCGGTTGCGCTCGCCAAGTGCACGACGTGCACCCGACAGCCGGTCGCACGGCTCAGATCAATCAACCGTGCGATGGCTCGTTCTTCGCACTTCGGCGGCCGCGACGCCAGGTAGTCGCTGTAAGGCTGCCGCGACCGCCCTTCGATCGTGTCCAACGATGGCTCATCCTCGGCGTGAACGAGCAGCACCGCGTCTCGTCGTGCCAGTATCTCCATTGCGCGGCTCAACTCCTCGTCGCCTATCGCTTCGAACTCAGGCACACCGGACGGCACGAGAAACGCTTTGAATCCGAGCGCGCCGGCATCCAGCAGCGGCTCGAGCTCAGCTCTATTCCCCGGCACGACACCACCCCAAAACCCAACGTCGACCGCACATCTTCCGCGCGCTGCGGTGACCTTCTCGTGCAACGCGTCAACAGTAGTCGTCGCCGGAATCGAGTTCAGCGGCATGTCCACGATCGTCGTTACGCCACCCGCAGCCGCGGCGCGGGTCGCCGTCTCGAATCCTTCCCAATCGGTGCGGCCGGGCTCGTTTACGTGGACGTGGGTATCGACCACCCCTGGCATGACGAAGTGATTCCCCGCATCGACGACACTCGCATCTTCCGAATCGGCGTCATGACCGTCGATCGACACGATCACGCCGTTATCGACCCTCACCGTCGCCGGCCGGATCCCGTCCGCAAGGACGACGCGTCGGCCACGCACGACAAGCCGAGGCTCGGTCACGTTGCTAGCTTTTTTGGGGGCACGGCTCATGGCGTCAATCTAGATCGAGGATCGATCTTGCACGCACCGAAACAGGAGGATCCAGCCGACCAGCGAGTGAGACTCGATCGCTGGCTCTGGGCGGCCCGGCAGTACAAGACGCGATCGCTAGGTTCCAAGGCGGTCGGCGGCGGCAAAGTTCGACTGAACGACCGCCGAACAAAGCCCGGTGTGGCGGTACACATCGGTGACCGTGTAACGGTCCGCAAAGGTGCGTACGAGTTTCAACTCGTCGTCGAGGCGCTCTCCGAACACCGCGGTCCCGCGAGCGAGGCGATCAAGTTGTACCGAGAAACACCCGACAGCGTCGCCGAGCGCGAGAAGCGACGCGCGCAGATGAAGCAATCGCTCGTACAAGGCTACGAAGGCAAGGGACGACCGACCAAGAAGGAGCGCCGTGAACTGGAGCGGCTACGCCGACGCTCGCCGCACGGCCAGCATGAAGGCGACTAGCCTGGCTTTGTCCAGTTGACCATCGATGCGAATCCCCGTGCATAGATCGACCGCGTAGGGTCGGACGGCGGCAATCGCCTCGCCGACGTTTTCGGCGTTTAATCCACCAGCCAAAAACACCGGCACCGGTGCCGCATCGCGGATCGCTCGACTGACCGTCCAATCGTGAACCCGGCCGGTCCCACCCAGCTCCTTAACCGGCGCGTCGGGGCGACCCGAATCGAGCAACAGCGCGTCCACCTCGGGCGCTACGGATCGCGCCTCGTCGATCGACTCCTGACCGGTCACGTGAATTACCTGCACCAACCGAATGCCGGGCATCGCCCGACGGAGCTCGCGGTGGGCACCCGACTCGAGCCGATCACAGAGCTGGATCCCGCTGACCCCGCACCGCCGTTGTTGGTCGATGATCGCGTCCGGATCGGTGCGCGAGGTCAGCAACAGGGTCGTCACGCCGGGGGGCACACGAGGTGCGATCGCGGCGATGTCAGCTTCGTCGATCGGCCCGGGACCGCTGGGCATCGCGGATACGAGTCCGAGCGCGGCAGCGCCTTCCTGGACGGCGAGTTGGGCTTCGGCCACGCTGGCGATGCAGCACACCTTGACCCGCGTTATCGAGCTCAATCCTCGATCGCTCGCGCGATTGACGCCGCAACGCGGGCATTGTTGACGAGCAGCGCTCGATTAGCGGCCAGCGATCGGCCGTCGGTGTGAGCCACGATCCGGTCCAGCAGAAAAGGCGTCAAGCTCGGACCCTCCACGCCTTCGGTCTGTGCATCGGCGAGCGCTCGCTCGACAGCGCCCGCTGACTCGCCTTCGGTCAGCGCTTGGGCGGGCGGCGGCGGGACGCAGACCAACAGCGCACCCGGCAGCGCCAAACGACGCGACTCCCGCCAGACGGCCGCCACCTGGTCGGCGTTATCGACCGATTGCCGCAGCCCTAGACCACTGGACACCGTCCAGAATCCCGGCCACTCTTCGGTTCCAAAACCGATACACGTGACGCCCAAGGTCTCGAGCTTCTCGACGGTCGCCGGGAGGTCGAGAATCGCCTTGGCACCGGAACAGACCAACACCGCAGGCGTTCGCGATAGCTCGAGTAGATCGGACGAAACGTCAGGCGATCCCGTGCCCCGGTGGACCCCACCGATTCCCCCTGTCGCCATGACAGTGATCCCGGCCCGGTGTGCGAGGAACAGCGTCGCCGCCACGGTCGTGCCACCGCTGCCACCGGCGGCAATCGCAATCGAGAGGTCCCTGGTGCTGAGCTTTGTGCCCGAACCAGCGAGCCGTACGAGATCCTCGGACTCGAGCCCCACGATCGCCTCGCCCTCGAGAACTCCAATAAACGCCGGTGTGGCGCCTCCCTCTCGAACCGCGTTCTCCATATCCCAGGCGACGTCGAGCCGAACGTCGGCCGGCAAACCACTTGTCAGGAACGCCGTCTCCAGCGCCACGCGAGAACGCTCGCTCGATGTCAAACGACCGCCGAGCTGGACGGCGCGTCGACCACCCGAACAAATCGACCGGCTTCCACCGACGCGATGCAGGCCAGTCCCGCCTGCACCGCACGCATGCCGTCGTCAAGTGAGCACGCCACGGGCTCACCGCTTCGCACACAATCGGCAAAGTGACGCCATTGATTGCGATACGAATCAGCGAATCCACCGCCCCGGGCAGCGCTGGCGACTCCGCGCGGCAACTCCCTGATCGTGTGCACCAAGCTCTGTACCCGGTCACCCGGCGATCCCGGGAATTGGGTGCTCGGTGCGAACTCCAATCCGTCAAACCGACAGAGCGAAAGCCGAAGCCGTCCGTCCTGACCAAACAGCTCGATGTCATGACCCGTGGCGGCATACTGTGAAAAAGCGGACGAAGCGAGCGCCCCATTGGCCATGCGCGCGATCACTGTCGCGGTCAAATCGTCCGCTTCGGCCGATCGGCTCGAAGCAACGACCGATTCGATCTCGCTGTCGATCAGGTAGCGCCACAGGTCCAGGTAGTGAACCGCCAACTCGAGCAACGCGCTGCCCCCCGTCGCGCGACGACGACGCCAATCGGGAAAGCCCCGATCGATCCGGTAACGGCTACTCCACACAGCGTGCACAAACTCGATAGATCCGAGAACACCCCGTCGGATCATCTTCCGCGCCTCTACTGCCTGATAGTGATGGCGCAGGTTGTGTCCGACCAGCACCGTGCGATCGGATCGATCCGCGTGAGCGATCAAGCGGTGGGCGTCGCTGAGATCGAGGGTCAATGGCTTCTCGACGAACAAATGCTTGTTGGCATCCAGGGCCATCATCGCCAATTCCACGTGATGTTCCGGGGGAACGCAAATCGCCACCGCATCGACATTCGGATCCGCGATCAACGCCTCGGGCTCTGTATACCGTCCGGGAACCGAGAACTCTTCCGCCGCGTGCTCCAGCCGCGGGACATCGATGTCCGCCAGTGCGACGACGTCGATATCGGCGTGTGCTTTGATGGCTCGAAGGTGCAGTCCGGTGGTGGCCTCTCCGCAGCCGACGATCCCAAGGCGGATCGGCGCGACTATGCTAGCCATCGGGGCCCGCCGAGCTGGCCGTCGGTCGATCCCCCTCGGCGAGGTGCTGGAACCGATCCAGCTCGATGCTGCGCCGACCCTCGGCGGCTCGTCCCTCACCAAACAGGTAGCCAGCCATTTCACCGACGGTATGCGAAGCCAGGCCGAGCATCAACGGGGGCAGAACCTTGGGTATGAGCTCGCGCACCCGTCCGCAGCGCCGAATCTGGGCCATCACGCGCTGCAATCGGACCAACAGAATCGCTGGCGCTGCGACGGCGTAAGCCACCCGACGCACAGCCCAACCATGCGAGCGCGCTCGCGCCGCGCCAAACAAACGACCGCCCAGAAACTCTGCCTGCATGTACGACCTGGTCGTGGAAACGTTGACGTGCCGCGACGCGGCCTGCGGCTCGAAATAAAGCGGGCTGCCCTCCTTCTTCAAGTTGGCGATCAACACAGTCTCCGTCTCAAGCAACGGAGCCAGGCGTGATCCGTACTCCTCCAGGACCGCCTTCTTGTACGATGTGTGATGCGGCGGCAAACGATCGACTTCCCCGCCCTGAGCTGGCGCCAGCCACGGCCCGAAATCGGTCAGCATGCTAGCCCAGCTCACCATGCTGCCCGGATTGGCGTTGAGCATGGCACCACCGACGGCACCCCACGGCCCGTCATGCGCCTCGATCAACGCCGTCGCCCAGCCGGGCTCGGGATAGGAATGCTCCTCGACGTAGATCACCACCGGCGCCCGTGCCTCGCGAACTCCCGCGGCGTGCGCCTCCCCGGTGTAGTTGATCGATCCCGTCTCGATAACGCGTACGCTGTGAAAGCCGCCTACTTGCTGCGGATCGTACTCTAAGCCATCCGTTGACGGTGTCACGATGAGCAGCTCGATCTGATCACGCGCGCTTTGATCGCGCAGGTGTTGGACCGTGCGACGGATCACGTCGAACCCGCCCAGCGTGATCACGATGGCGGAGAGCGCTGGCGTACCCGACTGAGTCATCGGGTCTCCGTTGGAACTCGGGTGTCGCTCGAGAACACACCCGCAGCATCCCAATCCGACTCGATGTAGCGCACGCGATCGAACTCATACCGGACGAGCTTAGCGCGCGCATCGCCCGCGGCAAGCAGACATCCGCAGAGCTGTCCGAGCCCATCCACCGTGAGCCCATAAGCGAGGATCGGCAACACCGAAAACGACGCTCGTGGATGGCTTCGCACGATTCGCCACAGCCGGATCAGTGGAACCAGCGGCGTCCCGGCCGCGAAACACCACCGGTTGAGCACAGACCAATCCCGGTGACGGGCGCGCGTGGTAGCGAAGATTCTGCCACCATTGAAGTGGACGTGCGTGAAAGCTCCCAGTTGCGCGAAGTTGAGATGCGCGATCCTCGCCCTCGGTTCCAGATGGAGCCGATGTCCTGCGGCACGCAGGTTCCAGTGCAGAATCGTTTCTGCCTCCATTACGGTGTCTAGATCTGTACCGTAATCGAGCAACAGTGATCGCTTGTAGCTGGTGTTGTGACCTGGTAGAAAGTCGACCTCTCCCCCTGCCACCGGTTCCAGCCACGGCCCGTAGCCGATGAGTATGTCTGCTCGACTGATGCGCGTGCGCGGGTTGGCATTTCGTACCGCAGGTCCAACGGCGGCCCAATCCAGCCCGTGCGCCTCAATCAGAACCTCCGCCCAGTGGGGGTCCGGAAATGCGTGATCTTCGGCCAGCACGACGACCGGCGCCCGCGCCGCCCGGACGCCGGCAGCGTTGGCCTTGCCGCACGATTCAAACGGGCCGACGGAGACCATTTCAACGTTGAAGAACCCTTCCAGCTCGTCCCGTTGGAGGCTGATCTCCGACGGGGCCACGATCACGAGCTCCACCGCGTTGACGACGGTCTGCACGCGCAGAAAGCCGATCGTACGGCGAATCATCGCATAATCGCCGGGGGTGGCCAGCACAACCGACAGCGCGGGGATCGAAGCCTTCGTCATGACGAACGCCGTGCCGCGGAGGTCTTGCGACGGGACCTACGCTCCCAAAAAAATCCGGCCGCATTCGCCAGCTGAGCGATCCCCAACAGCGGCGCCACTTTGAGTGCCTTCCGAACGGGCAACTGCGCGAACGGATACCGAAACAGATTCACGTAGAACGCCGGCGGCTCGATCTCCAAGGAGGTCTCACCTCGCATCGCACGGGTTTCGTGAAAATAGTACGCGCCGCGTCCGTAGCCGAACTGCTGGCGCCAGAATCTCCGGGGCGTCAAGTCATGATGGTGATAGACGACCGCCTCGGGCGCATAGAGCATCGGAAACCCATGATGCAACCACCGATCGCACAGCTCCCGATCCTCGGCCGCTGGGCGAGGAATACTGGTATCAAAACCGCCGACGTCATCGAACCGTTGGCGGAAAAACGCCATGTTGTTCGAAGTGATAACGCTCGCTTGATCGGGTGGCGTCTTGTAGTAGGAGTAGAGATACCCGATTAACGGCTGGCTCGCCGTCGCATACGGATTCTGCGTCAGGGAGTTTATCGTCAACCCGCCGACGAGAAGATCCGGCGCGTTAGCGAGACGCGCCGACAGTTTGGTTAGCCAGTCCGGGGCGGGAGTACAATCATCGTCGGTAAAGGCGACGTAGGTTCCTCGTGAATGGGCAACGCCCGTATTGCGAGCCGTCGCCGGTCCCGATGGAGATTGCGTGACGAGCTCGACGTCCATCGAGTCCGCTACGCCCTCGACAATCGAATCGAGCGGCGCGTCGCTCCCGTCATCGACGACGATCACCTCCAGCGCCTCGCGCGGATAGTCGAGTTGCGCCAGCGCGCGCAAGCACTGCTCCAGCGAGGCTGGCCGGTTGCGTGTCGCAACGACCACCGAGAATGAAACCGTAGCGTCCGTCAATCGATTTGATCCTCAACAAGAAAGCGCGCCCCGTAGCCGAATGGCCCGGGGCGCGTCAAACTCACCGTCGGTACCCGCTTAGAATCTTACTCTCTGATCACCTCGCTTCAAGCCGTCGTGACGGTCCGCCTAGTGACTGCCTCCGCCGGCTGCCTCCGGTACCACGCTCGGAATCCCACGACCGGTCATGAGCGCCTCGATGTCTGCGATCTCGCGCGGCGCCCCGTCCGAGAGAATCTCGTACCCGTTCTCGGTAACCACGACGTCGTCCTCGATCCGAACCCCGATGTTCCACCACTTGGGGTCAACCCCCTCGCTTCCCTCGGCGATGTAGACACCCGGCTCGATCGTCAGCACCATGCCCGGCTCGAACGTCCTCGGCTGTGCCGAATCCGCCTCCGTCGACACGATGTATGCCCCCACGTCGTGGACGTCGAGCCCCAGCCAGTGACCGGGTCCGTGCATAAAGAACCGCCGGTAGGCGTGCGACTCGATGTTCTCCTCCACCGTCCCCTCTAACAGTCCCGCATCCACGAGTCCCTCGGTTACCACCTCTACGGCGCGGCGATTGATCTCGGTGACGCTGGCGCCCGGTTGGATGACTTCCATGGCTGCGTTTTGCGCGTCGAGTACGATCTGGTAGACGGTCGCCTGCTCGACATCGAAGTGGCCATCCACTGGGACAGTACGCGTGACATCTGCAGTGTAATAGCGCCACTCAGCCCCGATGTCGATCACCATCATGTCATCGGCTTCGAGCTTCCGATCACCGCCTTCGTAATGCAGGATCGTCGAATTGGGACCGGCACCTACGATCGATCCAAACCCCAAGCGAGGACTGCCCGAGACCTTGAAGACGTACTCGATCAATGCCTTGACCTCGTACTCGTACATCCCCGGCTGGATGGCGGCCATCGCCGCTCGATGCGCATCGGTGGTGATGTTGATCGCGCGCTCCAGTAGCTCGACTTCGACC
>DAOWHI010000244.1 GCA_030641505.1 Gemmatimonadota bacterium
TATTTCGTGCTCGGCCAGCGAGAATCGTCGGCGCTGTCGTTGCCGATCGCCGAGGCATTCGTAGTGGCGGTTCTAGTCGGGGTGGCGGTCGCGCTCGTCAAGGGGATGCGGCTGCATACGGTGATCGAAGGACTGCTGTCCGGTTGGCGCGGGGTCACGATCGGGGCAGTGGTGTTGGCGCTCGCGGTGACGCTCAAGTCGGTTGCCGACGCGGTAGGTACAGCGCCCTACATCGTCGAGACGCTTGGCGCGGTTCCACCGGTCATTCTGCCGGCGGCGTTGCTCTTCCTTTGCATGTTGGTCGCGTTTTCGACCGGTACGTCGTGGGGGACGTATGCGGTCATTTTCCCGGTGGCGCTGCCGCTGGCGTGGGCGGTCCACCCGGACGCCACCTACCTCGCGCTCTGTTTTGGAGCGGTCACCGGCGGGAGTGTGTTCGGGGACCAGTGCTCGCCGATTTCCGACACCACCATCCTGTCGTCGCTGGCCACCGGTTGTGATCTCATGGACCACGTCTTGACCCAGCTCCCGCTGGCGCTCGCGGCGGCGACGCTCGGCGGGGTGTTCTACATTTTGGTGGCTGCGATTCTGATCTAGCACTAGTTTCTCCTACCTATTCACACTCCCTCGCTCTCCGGGACGACCCGGACCACGAGGGCGGCGCCGCGCGACGGCGCTTGATCCGCGACCGTTTTGTCAAGGGAACATGTTCGACGAACTGAGTGCCAAACTCGATGGCGCCCTGGCGCGCTTTCGAAGCCGTGGAGTTCTCGACGAAGAGCTCATCACCGAAGGGATGCGTGAGGTCCGCCGCGCGCTCCTCGAGGCCGATGTCCACTATCGCGTGGCAAAAGATTTCTGCGCTCGGGTGGCGGAGCGCGCCGGTGGGCGGGAGATCGCCCGGTCGGTCACTCCAGCGCAACAAGTCATCAAGATCGTGCACGACGAGCTGGTCGATCTCCTGGGTGGCGCCAACGCGCCACTCGAAGAGGCTCGGCAACCACCCACGGTGATCGCGCTGGTCGGGCTGCAAGGCTCCGGTAAGACGACGACTGCGGCCAAGCTCGCCCACCGCATGGCGAAGCGTGGCCGGCGACCGTTGCTCGTAGCGGCCGATGTTCATCGGCCGGCGGCGATCGATCAGCTCGAGACGCTGGCCCGTCAACTCGACTTGCCGGTGGTAGCGGATCGAAACGAGACCCGGGTTGAACGGCTGGCCCAGGCCGGCGTCGAGCGGGCACGGGCGGACAAACGGAACGTCGTCATCGTCGACACCGCCGGTCGACTACACATCGACGATCCGATGATGGCCGAGCTCGAACGGGTCGTTCAAGCGGTCACGCCCCACGAGCTCCTGCTCGTCGCCGACGGAATGACCGGGCACGATGCCGTCCAGATCGCCGAAACGTTTGGCGCCAAGCTACCGCTGACGGGCGTGATCCTGACCAAGCTGGACGGTGATGCGCGCGGAGGGGCCGCGCTCTCGATCCACGGGGTGACCGGCCTGCCGATCAAGTTTATCGGCGTTGGTGAGCGGACTGATGGCCTGGAGCCGTTTCATCCCGATCGGATGGCGGGGCGAATCCTCGACCGCGGCGACGTCGTGTCGCTGGTCGAGAAGGCGCAGGAGGCGATTGATGGTGAAGACGCCAGCCGACTGGAGAAGAAGGTCGGCCGCGGGAAGCTCGACCTGGAAGATTTTCTCACCGCCCTACGGCAGTTGGAGGGGATGGGGCCGTTACAGGGATTGATCGGGATGCTCCCCGGCGTCGGGAAGCAGTTGCGGGATGTCGACGTCGATCCGAGTCGGCTCAAGCGTGTCGAGGCGATCATCCTGTCGATGACGCCAGCTGAACGGCGCAATCCCAAGCTGCTCGACGGCAATCGTCGCAAGCGAATCGCGAATGGCAGCGGCACTTCGGTTCAAGAAGTCAACCAGCTCATGAAACAGTTTGGGCAGATGAACAAGATGATGAAGACACTCAAGACGACGCTGGGATCACAGCGTCAAAGGAGGTAACTCGTGGCGGTACGCATTCGACTGCGGCGCATGGGCACCAAGAAGAAACCCCAATATCGCGTCGTGGTAGCTGATTCTAGGAGTCCTCGTGACGGACGGTTCCTGGACACGATCGGGACCTACAATCCGCGTGTGGATCCGGCCGAGATCAACATCGACCGCGACAAAGCGCTGGAGTGGTTGGAGAGCGGCGCCGAGCCGAGCGACACCGCGCGATCGCTGCTCTCCAAGGTCGGCGTCTGGCAGCGATTCAAAACCGGTGAATGGCCGGCGGAAGCGCCGCGCCCGGAGCCCGCACCAATGCCTGCGCCAGAGGTCGTCGTCGAGCCTGCACCCGAGGTCGTCGTCGAGCCTGCACCAGCGCCTGCACGTGAGCTAGCCGACGACACCCGGCCGGCAACGGAGGAGTTGGGCTGACGAAACCGAAGACCCTGGTAGCGGTGGGTCGGATCGTGAAAGCCCATGGGCTCAAAGGCGAGGTCCAGGTCGAGCCGATGACCGAACACGACGAGCGGTTCGCAATCGGGCGTACACTTGTGCTTGCGCCCGACGTTGGTGCCGAAGGCGTGCCGGTGTCGATCGAGACCAGCCGACGCCACAAGCGACGATGGTTGCTAAAGTTCGAGCGGATCGACGACCGCACTCACGCTGAACAGCGGGCCGGATACTACCTGCTGGTTCCGCACGACGAAGTGCTGAGCGCGCGAGCCGACGACGAATTTTTTCTGCATGCGCTGGAGGGATGCGAAGTGCGTGACGACACCGGTCGCTCGCTCGGCAACGTGATCTCGGTGATCGAGTCGAAAGGACCGGCGTTGTTGGAGATTGGCGAACCTGGCGGCCGGCGTCGGTTCCTGCCGTTCGTCAAGGAGTTCGTGCGTCGGGTCGATGCGACGACAATCGTCGTGAGCCCGCCGGAAGGGTGGGAGGAGCTGTAAACGTGCACGTCAACATCGTGACTTTGTTTCACGACCACTTCGCTCAGACGCTCAATCAGTCGATGACCGCTCGCGCGCGCTCGCAGGGACTCTTCTCGTACGTCGTGATCGATTTGCGCGAGTTCGTGTCTGAGGGCGAACA
>DAOWHI010000075.1 GCA_030641505.1 Gemmatimonadota bacterium
AAGTCCGGTGCCTGGTACAGCTATGGGGACACGCGCCTTGGTCAGGGCCGCGAGAACGGCAAGCTGTTCCTCAAGGAGAACCCCGACATCGCCGACCAGATCGAGAACCACCTGAAGGTCGAGATGGGGTTGTATAAGGCGGAGGAGCCGGAGGCGGAAATCGAGGAAGCTAGCCAGTCTTCGCCAAAAGAAGCCGTCTAGAGCTGACGAGCTGAGGAAAAGGGATCCAACCGGGGTGGGGTCCTTCGAGGTTCGAGTCGCTCGAAGGGCCTGCTTCAGTCATTGCGGCAGTTCCCTCACCGCCTCGCAGCTCGAAACGTGACCGAGTGCACCTTCCCCCTGACGTCATTCAAGCCGACCCCGGTGCTCTCCATTAAATCGGTGATGTCGTCCGGAATGTGATCTTCGGTGGCAGCGACGAAGTCGACGTCGCTGAGGATCTCGATATCGGTTAGCCCCGCTGCTTCAACGGCGGTGAAGTACGCTTCCCGCTGCATCGCCCCGGCGACGCAACCCACGTAGGCCAAGAGATCACTGGCCAAACTTTCGGGCAAGAGGCCATCCAACACGACATCGGAGATCACCAGCCGCCCGCCGGGCTTCAAGACCCGGGCGATCTCGTAGTAGACCTGTTGTTTATCGGGGACCAGGTTGATCACGCAGTTGCTAGTGACGGCGTCGACCGAGTCGTTTTCGACCGGAAGGTCCTCCAGCCGCCCGAGCCGAAACTCGACGTGATCGATCCCGGCACTTTCGGCATTCTGCCTGGCGCATTCGATCATCTCCGGCGTCATATCGACGCCAATCACCTTGCCATCGGGACCCACGCGTTTAGCGGCGAGAAAGGCGTCGATGCCGCCACCCGATCCGAGATCGAGCACGACTTCGCCCGGTTTCAGATCGAGATGGTCGACCGGTGCCCCGCATCCCAGCCCCATGTTGGCGCCTTCGGGCAGCGACTGGAGCTCGTCGGTCTTGTATCCGAGCCCGCCGGAAACCTCCGTCGCGGTGGTCCCGCAACAACTAGTGGCCTTGGTGGATTCTGAGCTTGACGCGGGGACACAACAACTTGCCTCTCGCCCCGCGGCGATCTTGGCGTAGCGTTGTTTCACTTCTTTCACCAATTGTTCAGCATCGATGTTTTTCATCAGACACCTACCTGTGACAATTCAGATTCCAGTGTCCGCTTTCCAGCGGCCAAGGGTTTTTCCATTCTTGCCAGAGCCGCACGTCCGACGTTTTCGGCCAGACAATCCAGGTTCTGCATATGGGCGACGAGCCCCAACGTCTTGCGGATGTCCTTCGGGGTGCTTCCTTGACCGAGCGCGCGGCGAACCATCTTCTCGGCGCACGGTTCGCACCCGGCTGCGATGACGACCGCGATCGGGATCAGGTCTTCGAGGTCCGGGCTTGCGGTGGTTTCAGCAGTCATGGTTCCTCCTCACTCCTTGACGAACGCCTCGACCTGCTGCAAAACGTCGTCGTTGGGGGAACAGCACACCCAGCGGCCACGCTTCTCGCAGCAGATCAGGTCCGCGTTCTTGAGCTCTTTGATGTGATGGGATACGGTCGAGAGGGCGATGTCGAACTGCTCGGCGATCTCGGAGACCGTGCTGCCAGCCTCTTTTTCGGACACCGTGCACCCTTCCCCGCACCGCTCGCGGAGGAGTTGTAGGATGGCCAGCCGATTGGGGTCGGATAGCGCCTTGAAGATGCGTGCGAGGTCGTCGAGTCGTGACATTTCGATATTCCTATGACCATCGAAATGATACCATAGGCTGCACATGCCTGTCAAGCCTCTAGTTTCGGAGATCCAGTCACAGTAAAGAGCGAGAGCCGTCAAATCGGGGGAGATATGTGCAGAAACATCAAGCCGTTGTTCAACTTCGATCCACCCGCAACCGACGAGGAGATCGAGGCGTCGTCGCTCCAGTTCGTGCGCAAGATCAGCGGCTCCACCAAGCCGTCGAAAGCGAACGAAGAAGTCTTTGACCGCGCCGTGGAAGACGTATCGAAGATCGCCCGAACTCTGATCGAATCACTCGTCACCAACGCGCCGGCGCGGAATCGGGAAGTGGAGGCCGCCAAGGCCGGAGAGCGGGCGGAGAAGAGGTTCGGGACGCGCGGCGCGGCTTAGGCGCTGTAGAGTTGAGGGGCCGCTGGTGGAAACAAGCGCGGGTTAGAGTCACAATAGCCAGCGGCCTCGCGGTTTGCCTCGCGTTTGGACGGTGGGGACGCTCCAGTTTCCGCTGCTCCCGGAAGGGATTCGCCCCGGAAAGGAATCACGGCGTAACAAAACCAGACCCGTCGGTTCGCGCCGTGTGACTGGCGCTTCTGGAAATGGGCGGAGAGCCTTCCGCTGCCGTGGAGCCGCCGTAGTACCTGTTCCCATGCCATGCGCACATTGGCTCTCACCGTTCCGCGCGAGGTCTACACACCGACAAAACGCCATGTAATGGCGGGGTACGTCTCGTGCGGAGAATGGCGCGCCAGACCCCGATCTCCCACGGCAGGCCATCACGAAGGGGGCAATTTGCGGACCATTCCGCTTGTTGTGGTTGTCTTTACGTTCGTTCTGTCAGCGTGTCAGGAATCGACTGTCGGTCCGACAGCCGCGTCCAGTGCGGCGGCGACCGAGGGCGAGGTCATGTTGGGTGCGGTTGAGGGCTTGAACCTCAGCTCCGCGGAGGTCGCGGATGGCTTCGGCTGCATCGTGGGTCTCTTTGGAGGGTATCCTGTCGTATTCACGACCGATAGCCACGCTACCGAGTCCAACAGCGGCAAGGTGACCCTAACTTGTCACGGGCAGCTTCCAGCAGGTGCTGAGCCGGACGAGGCGGTGGTGCAGCGCTCCGAGGATGTCCCAGGCGTCTGCAATGCACTCTTCGCGATCGCCACGCGGTGGCAACAAGTGATTTCTCCCTCGGGAGAGATCACGCTACGGTGCCAGGCGTTGTAGGGTCATAGACGTCAGTCCACGGTCGAAGGCGTTGGGGGCTCAACTCGAGCTCCCACGCCTTCTTTTCGTTATGCAGAAACACCGTTTGCGCCAGAGCTCACAGTCGAACAGCTTCGTCATCATGGTGGCGCAGATTCCCGACGCGAAACATCGCACGATCGTCGTCGGGCTGGTATGGAATCAGCACGGCGAGCTGTTGTTCTGTCGGATGGACCCCGATCGGGGGGTGTTTCCCGGTCAGTGGGGTTTCCCGGGTGGGGGTATCGAGCCCGGCGAGCGCATGGAGGACGCGCTGCGCCGCGAGCTCAAGGAAGAGCTCGGGATCGAGGTCGAGAACATTCGGCCGGCCTTCTTTAAGGACTGCCTGCACGACAAGATCTTCGCCGACGGCACGACCAGACCGGTGTACATGATCTTCCTGTTGTTTCATTGCACGGCTGTCTCGGATCGTCTCGATCTCAACGAGGAGTTCGTCGAGTACCGGTGGATCCGGAACGGTGAGCTCGGTGACATGGAGTTGAACGCGGAGACCGTAGACACGCTCGAGCGGCTGGGTCCATGGCGGTAACGCCACGCAACGAAAACTACGAAGCTGTCATCCGGGAGATCTTCTCACGCGCCCAGTTCATCGAGGAGCTGGGTATCAAGTTGGTGTTGGTGGCGCCTGGCGAGGCCGAGACATCGCTCGAGATTCGGGACGCGCATCGCCAGCAGGACGGCTTTGTCCACGCTGGCGT
>DAOWHI010000165.1 GCA_030641505.1 Gemmatimonadota bacterium
CGAGCGATTGTGGGGATCCGGGAGGTTCTTGCAGTATTACCTGGTGTGCGGTCTCGGGGCGGCTGCCCTGTCGTTCGTCTTCAATTACAACTCGATCATTATCGGCGCTTCCGGTGCGGTGCTGGGCGTGTTGCTGGCGTTCGGTCTGTTGTTTCCGAATCAATACATCTATCTCTGGTTCCTGCTTCCGATCCGAGCCAAGTATCTGGTCGCGGGTCTGGCCGGGCTCGAGCTGTTGTATCTGTTCTCCGAGCCCCGAAGTGGTGTCGCGCGCGCGGCCCACGTCGGCGGGATGCTGGCCGGTTACGTGTACCTGAAGTGGGGCAACCGCTCGCCAGTCGAGCGTCTCGCGAACCGCTGGCGTCGGCGCAAGCTGAAGCTGATCGAAGGTGACGCATCGAGGGCCAGCGGGTTACCGCAGATTGAGGCCGAGATCGATCGGATCCTGGACAAGATCTCCGAGCACGGATTGAATAGTCTGACGAACGAAGAGGCACGCATCCTGGACCGAGCCAGCCGCGGCAACAAGCGCAAATAGCGTGACGATCGTTACCCTGACCACGGATTTCGGTACCGCGGACGGTTACGTCGGTGCGATGAAGGGTGTAATCGCGGACATCGCGCCGCACGCCATGATCGTGGATCTAACCCACGCGATTGCGCCGCAAGATGTCCGCGGAGCGGCTTTCGCGCTGTACCGTGCCGTGCCGTACTACCCTCCAGCATCGGTTCATTGTGTCGTTGTTGATCCCGGCGTTGGGACCACGCGCCGCGCTCTCGCGCTCAAGACTGCAGACCACCAGTACATGGTCGGGCCAGATACCGGCGTGTTCACGCTCTTCGCACCGCCGTTCACCGATACCGAGCCACAGGCGGTTGAGCTGACGGAGTCGCGGTGGTGGCGCGCTGGCCGCGACCCCAGCGCGACGTTCCACGGGCGCGACATCTTCGCCCCTGTGTCGGCCCACCTGGCGCGACTGATCGAAGCCGGATCTGTCGAGCTCGAGGCGTTTGGACCGCCAGCGACGAATCTCCGTCGCCTCGAAGTTCCGGCGCCAGTTGAGGAGCGCGACACGTATCGCGGCGAGGTCGTGCATGTGGATCACTTCGGAAATGCTGTCACCAATCTGCCCGAGCGTTGGGTCGCTCACGCCGAGGGCGCGGTGATCGTCGAGGCGGGCGGCCAGACAATGCCCGTCGTGCGGACTTACGGCGACGTAGAGGCAGGCTCGCTTTGCGGACTGGTTGGGTCCTCGGGCTGGCTCGAGGTCGCTTGCAGGGATGGATCGGCGGCAGAACGGTTGGGGTTGGCGCCCGGTATCCCCGTCGTCCTGAGGAGGACGCGCGGATGAAGAGGGCGATGATGGTCTTGTGAAGTGGGAGCGCATCGGTCGGCAGCAAGTCTATTCCGGCCGAGTGGTTGACGTCGCAAGAGATACGATCCGGATCACCAGCGGGGACCGAGTTAGACAGACAACGTTTGATGTCGTTCGTCACCCGGGTGCGGCGGCGATCGTGCCGCTCTTCGAAGATGGCACCATAGCGTTGATCAATCAGTTTCGGTACGCGATCGGTGAACGGATCTGGGAGATCCCCGCGGGGAGTCTCGGTGACGGCGAGTCGTTCGAGGTTTGCGCCGAGCGTGAACTGGAGGAAGAGGTCGGTTATCGCGCTCAACGGTGGACATCCCTGGCGATCTTCTATACGACCCCCGGCTTCTGTGATGAAGAGCTGAGGGTCTTCTTGGCCGAAGGGCTGATTCACGGCATAGCCAATCACGAGGACGACGAGGATATCGAGGTCGTTCGGATCCCGATGCACCAAGCGCTCGAATGGACAGCCAGCGGCCAAGTCCGTGATGCCAAGTCGATGCTTGGGTTGTGGGCGGCGCGGGATTTTCTGCAGGCCGAGAACCGCTGGCCGCCGATCAGGGGAGCTTGAATGGCGAACCCAACCAAACCCGGAGATGTCATTCGATTGGTGGTCACTACCTGCCCCGACGAGGGGGTCGGTGAAGCGATCGTGCGGGCGCTCGTCGAAGAGCGTCTGGCCGCCTGCGGGAACATCGTCTCCGGGGTGCGCTCTATTTACTGGTGGGGGGGGCGGGTCGAGGCGGATGGGGAGTGCCTGGTGCTGCTCAAGACCCGCACCGAGCGGCTCGACGAGATGGCGCAGCGGCTCTACGAGCTGCATCCCTACGACGTTCCCGAACTCCTCTCCTTGAGGGTCGACCGCGGGGCGGCTGCCTACCTCGATTGGGTGGTTGAGGAAACCAAGGGCGCCTCTTAGCTTCTTTCACCTCAGCCTCATGTCAGGTCAAATTACGCTGTTTCGGAATCCGTCGATGCGCCGAATCGCGGTCGTCAACCACAAGGGTGGAACAGGGAAGACGACAACTGCGGTCCACCTGGCCGCAGGCTTAGCCGATCTCGGCCATCAGGTGCTGCTCCTCGAGCTCGACCCACAGGGGAACGTCGGCACATGGTTCGGCATCGACAAGCGAGACACATGCATGGCGGAATTTCTGTCCGGTGAGCTGGATGCCTACGATTCGCTGGTTGAGGTGCGCGACAACCTCGACGTGATTGCTAGCGATTGGCGATTGGCGGAAACTGAAGAGCGCTTGATCTGGGGTCAAGAGCGGGAGCGGGGTTTGGCTAACCGGCTGGCGAGCATCGAGGAGTGCGAGGAGTATGAGTACACGATCGTTGATTGCGCGCCGTCGATGAGCATGCTGACGACCAGCGCGCTGGCTTACACCGACGAAGTGATCATACCGATCTCGATGGAGTATCTAGCCTTGGTTGGAGTGCGACAGATCGTCGAGAACATTCTGCGGATGTCATCGTGGAACGGCAAAGAAGTGCGGATCTCTGCCGTCGTGCCCACCTTCTATCGACACAATTTGAGAAAGAGCAAAGAGATCCTCGGTGTGTTGCGCAAACACTTCGATGACGCTGTGACCGATCCGATTCGCGACAACGTCCGGCTGTCGGAAGCGCCAAGCCATCAAGAGACGGTGTTCGAATACGCTCCGCGCTCTCACGGAGCGATCGATTACCGCAAGTTGGTCGATCGGTTCGCTGGTGCCTAGGCGCGACGACGATCTCAAAGGTTCGCGGGTCGGCACCGATCCGCTCGCAGCGCTCGATCCGGACCGGATCGCGGCCTTGCTGGGTCAGGAGCCGCGTCGGAAAGCGCGGCGGAAGAAAGTCCGTGAGCCGGAGCCAAGCAATTCGCCCAGGCGACCACGAAAGCGGTCGCTCGTGCGGCTCGAGCCGGAGCCTCCAGAACTGACGCTGATTCCTGAGCTGGAGCTGGCGCCGGTGGAGCGGCCACCCGAGCCGGAACCGGTCGAGGTTCCACTACCCCAGCCGGAGTCCGTAGAGGCTCAACCACCCGAGCCACCAGCGTTCGAGACGCCGGCGGTGGAGCCCCCATTGGTCGAGCCGCCAATCGTCGACACGTCAATGGCCGAAACGTCGCTGGTCGAGCCGCCGGTCGTGACCCAACCCGTCGAAGCGTTGCCAGCTGAGCCGGCAGAGACGGTTTTCGCGATTGCGCCACTTGAGGAGGACGTTGAGTCCGATCACGATCTCAACGAGCTGTATGCAGCGCTGCGCAGCGACCCCCGCGACGTCGACGCGGCCATCCAGGTCGCCGATCAGCATCTCGAACGCGGGTTGTACGATCAGGCGATCGCCCAGCTTCTCGAGACCAAGGAGTTCGTACCGGACTCGGTGGAAACCGCCATTGCGTTAGGTACCGCCTACTGTCGGGCCGGCATGTACAGCGAGGCCGAGGCTGAGCTCGCTCTCTCTCTCCGGCTCGACCCTGATAATGCTACCGGTCATTGCGAACTGGGGATCGTTCTTGGCAAAAAGGGGCTTTACGAGAACGCGATCGAGCGCGTCAAGCGAGCGCTCGATCTGAATCCCGAACAGCCCCGAGCGCACTATTACATGGGTGTCTACCTGAACCACCTCGATCGGCTTGATGACGCGGCGCAGGCGTTTGAGCGTGCCGTCGAGTGCGATCCGACGTTCGGGCGTGCCTACTACCACCTCGGAATCATCTGGGATCGCAAGGGTCGAACCGAGCGCGCACGCGAGATGTATCGCCAGGCGCGCGCGGTCGATAGCGACAACCGTGGATAGTCGACGCGCCGACGGTCGCGGGTTTGCGACCAAGGCGATCCATGCTGGACAACACCCCGACCCGGTGACCGGCGCAGTCATGACGCCGATCTACCAGACGTCTACGTACGTTCAAGATGGCGTCGGTCGTCACCGCGGGTACGAGTACGCCCGCACACACCACCTGACGCGGGCGGCATTAGAGGGGTGTGTGGCCGCGCTCGAGAGTGGTAACCACGGCATCGCATTCTCCTCTGGCACGGCTGCCATCCACGCCGTGATGACGCTGCTCTCAGCGGGTGATCATCTGGTGGCCGGAGAGAATCTCTACGGTGGCACCCATCGACTGTTCCAAAGCGTGCTCGCACGCTTCGGCCTCGCGTTCGACTACGTCGACACACGGGACGCGGCCGCGGTAGAGACGGCGATGACGGCTGATACGAAGATGCTGTTTGTCGAGACACCGTCCAACCCGCTGATGCGGATCACCGACCTTGCGGCGATGCGCGAGATCGCTGAACGATCAGGTTGCACGTTGGTTGTCGACAACACGTTCATGTCGCCGTTCTTTCAGCGGCCGCTCGAGTTTGGGGCCGACATCGTCGTCCACTCGACGACCAAGTTCCTCAACGGTCACAGCGACATGGTGGGCGGCATCGCTGTGACCAACGACGACGAGATCGCGGAGCGATTGCGGTTTATCCAAAACGCGGTCGGCGCGGTGCCAGGCCCACTCGACTGCTTTCTGGCCCTGCGGGGGCTCAAGACGCTGCCACTCAGGATGGAACGATCCGAGGCGACGGCGGTCCAGCTGGCCAGTTGGCTAGCCGAGCAAGACGCGGTGACGGCGGTTCACTTTCCCGGCCTGGCGAATCACCCCGAGCATGAGCTTGCGGCCCGTCAGATGAGCGGTTTTGGTGGCGTCATCTCGCTCGAGTTCGGTGACGGCGCGGCGGCACGGCGATTCCTGGAGGGGCTTGAGATCTTTCAGCTGGCCGAGAGCCTGGGTGGGGTCGAGAGTCTGTGCAGCCATCCGGGCGAGATGACGCACGCTGCTGTCCCGGTCGAGCAGCGCGAGCGGATGGGTCTCGTCGATCATCTGGTTCGACTGTCGATCGGGATTGAGAATCCCGATGACCTGCGATCGGACCTCGAGCAGGCATTGACCAAGGTCTGAACTCACCAATGAAAGTTCTTGTGGTCGGCAGTGGTGGGCGCGAGCACGCGCTCATCTGGAAACTCCGTCGCGATCACCCCGAGCACGAGTTCCTGGTGACCGGTCGCAACGGCGGTCTGGACGACGTCGCGCGATGCGTGGAAACGAGTCCCACCGACGTTGATGCGCTCGTCGACACGGCGCAGCGTGAGCGCGTCGGCTTCACCGTTGTCGGTCCAGAAGTGCCGCTGGCGGCCGGCGTCGTGGACGCGTTTCGCGCCGCGGGTTTGGCGGTTTTTGGCCCGACCCAAGCAGCGGCGCGACTCGAGTCGTCCAAAGCGTTCGCCAAGCGTCTTATGCAAGCCCATGGGATCCCGACAGCACGGTTCGAGATTTCTACCGCCAAGGCACCAGCGGCCGCATTCGCTGCCGAGCTGGGGGTGCCGTGCGTGGTCAAGGCGAGCGGGCTGGCGGCCGGCAAGGGAGCGCTGGTGTGCGAGACGATCGCCGATGTCGAGGCAGCGCTCGCGGCGTGCTTCGATCGCCGCGATTTTGGCGCCGCCGCGGATGAAGTCGTCGTCGAGGAGTTCCTGGTCGGCGAGGAGGCGTCGATGATCGTGCTGACCGACGGGCGCGATCTGTTGCCGCTGTTGCCATCCCAGGACCACAAACGAGCCGCGGACGGGGACCAGGGTCCGAACACCGGCGGGATGGGCGCTTACGCGCCGGCGACGATGCTCGACGCGTCGCAGCAGGCGGAGATCGTGGAGACGATCTTTCGACCGATCCTATCGGCGCTCGAGGCTGACGGGGTGGCGTTCTCCGGGTGTCTGTACGCGGGGCTCATGTTGACGTCCACCGGTCCACGGGTGCTCGAGTGGAACGTCCGCTTTGGCGACCCCGAGGCTCAAGCTCTGTTGCCGCTGATCGAAACAGATCTGCTGGCACTGCTGATGTCGGCCACGCCCGAAGGTGGGCTGGGTGAACACGAGATCAGCTGGCGCAAGGGCGCCTGCGTGACGGTTGTCGCGGCATCAGTCGGGTACCCGTCCGACTACGAAACTGGTGTGCCGATCGACATCCCGCCTGAGCTAGAAACCGACACCGCCTTTGATCGTGACGGCGTGGTGGTGTTTCACGCTGGCACCAGACGCGAGGGTGGCCGTTTGGTCACTGCCGGCGGCCGGGTGCTCAACGTGACCGCGGTTGGCGGCGATGTCGAAGCCGCGCGAGAGCGGGCGTACGACGCGCTCGCGAGAATCGACTTGCCCGCGCTGCGGTGGCGGTCCGACATCGGGTGGCGGGAGCTCGCACGAGCGCACGCCGGGTAGCCGCGCATGCCGGAGTTGCCCGAAGTCGAGACGATCGTTCGCCAGCTGGTGAAGGTCCTTCCCGGAAGACGGGTCGAGCGGGCCAAGATCTTGAGAAAGAACATCGTGCACGGTTCGCCGGCTAGGCTCGTCAAAGCGATCGAGGGAACGGCGATCCGTTCAGTCACCCGGCGCGCCAAGTTCATTGTGGTCGAGCTCGAGAGTGATAGGGTGTGGGTCACGCACTTGAGGATGAGCGGTAGCTACCGGGTGGTGCCGAGCGGCGAGAACGGCGATGCACTTCCCGTGTACACCCGAGCGACGTTCGACCTCGAGGATGGCACGCAACTCCTGTACGTCGATCCGCGGACGCTCGGTCGCCTCGAAATCATGCCCACCGTTGATTGGGAGGCCCGGGCCGCCGAGCTCGGCCCGGAGCCGCTGAGCCCGGCATTCACGACGGTGGTGCTCGAGCGTTGTCTGGGCGCCAGCCGCCAGCCGCTCAAGACCTTTCTGCTCGACCAGAAACGGATCGCAGGGCTCGGCAACATCTACGCCGCGGAGGCACTGTGGCGGGCTCGTGTGAGCCCGCGTCGGCAGGCTAAGAACGTGGGCCCTGTGCGGGCTAGTCGCCTCCATCGGGCGATTGTCGACGTGCTCTCCGAGGCGGTCGGCGGATCGGGAACGTCGCTTGGGAGCACGTACCTGAACTTCGCCGACGCCGACGGCGATCCGGGTGAGTTCTATGAAGCGTTAAACGTCTACGATCGCGAGAACGAGCCATGTCCTCGTTGTGGTGAGGCGATCATGCGGATCGTGCAGGCGCATCGCTCGACGTACTACTGCCCATCCTGTCAGCGTTAGGGCGCCGGTAGGGGACAGAAAGCGCCCTCCGAGAAACCATCCGATTCAACTCCGAGAGCGTGGTTGAATCGAGCCCGAAAATTCTCCCACGCCAACCATGCCGTCAGCTCGATGACCTGGTCATCGGTGAACGCTTCTGCCATGTCAGCGAACACCTCGTCGCTGACCTCGGCCGGCGTGCTCGTCATCGCATCAGCGAACCGTAGCAGCGCTTTCTCCTGGGCGGTGAAAACATCGGATCGCTCGTAGTCGTGGAGCGCTTCGAGCTGTTCACGGGTGATTCCCACGTCGCTGCTCCCGGCAGCGTTGATGTCGATTCAGAAGGGACACCCGATCTGCATCGACACCCTGAGCACGGCCAGCTCGCGGAGGTTGACTGGAACCCGACGCGCCCGGCGGAGCGCCATGTCCATCTGTCCGGTGCCGTAGAGCACCGCCGAATGACGCGCGTAAAGCTTGAGCGGTCCCACGACCTTGCCGTGGCGGCGACGCGAGATCCAAAACGCCAGTCGTGCCAGCGGTGAGTCACCGCGGTCAGTGCCTCCGATCCTCGCCATCGGTATCTCCTCCAAGGACGAAAGGATTCACTTTGAGAACCTAAAGCCGCACGTGGGCGACCTCGAAACTGCCATTGGCGAGCGTCAAGATACCCGCCGACGGTTGGGCGCCGAGTCCGCCCGCCGTGCCAGGATTGAAGAAGCGCATACCATCGACGACTTCTGATATCGCGATGTGACTATGCCCGAACAGCACCAGATCGGGACCGAGGCTGCGGAAGTGATGCGCCAAATGCTGGGTGCTGCCGCGCGGAAAGCGATGGCCATGGATGACTGCGATCGTTACCCCGGCCCGATCGAGTACGAGCTCCTCAGGGAATCGCTCGACCAGCGCCATCGCGTCGCAGTTGCCGTAAACCGCTGCCACTGGTGCGATCGTCTCGAGCTCGACCAACGCCACGTCCCGGCAGATATCGCCACAATGCACGATCTCGTCTACATCGCGAAGCGCTTCGTGTAGCGAGGCAGGGACTCGGTCGTGGGTATCAGAGACGATCCCGATCTGCATGGCTCGCTATAGGATCGACTTGCCCATCGCCGACAGGATGAGTTCCATCCCGAGAGTTCCGGTACGGTTGCGATCGTCTAGAATCGGGTTCGTCTCGACGCAATCGATGCTCACCATTCCGCCGCCGTCACTCACCAACTCGAGCGCCAGGTGTCCCTCCCGATAGTTGACGCCGCCCGTGACGGGTGTCCCGACGCCGGGCGCGTAGTTGGGATCGACGAAGTCCATGTCCCATGACACGTGAAAGCCGAGGGTGCCCTGACGGACGATCGCCATCGCCTCCTCGAGCACGCGGACGATCCCCTTTTCATCGATCTCGCGCATTGTGAATACGCGGACTCCCGATTCGCGCACCATCTCTCGCTCGCCGGGATCGACGTCGCGCGCACCGATCAGCGCGACTTTGTCGGGTCTCACCTTGGGGGTCAACCCGCCGAGCTCGGTCAACACAGGGTCGCCGTAGCCCAGCGACGCGGCCAGCCCCATGCCGTGGATGTTGCCGCTGATCGTCGTTTCAGTGGTGTGCATGTCCGCGTGCGCGTCGAACCACAACAATCCCAAGTCGTCACCTTCGCGCGCCGCCCACGACGCAGCGCCGGCGATCGAGCCGATCGAGAGCGAGTGGTCACCGCCGAGCACGATCGGTAAGGCGCCGGCTTCGAGGGACGCCCGGACTCGTTCGGCAAGCACCTGATTGGTTGCGGCGATCTCGTCCCTGAAACGCGCCTGCTCGGAACCGGCATCGGCCGACTCGGGGATCGTGACCGGCACGTCGCCGGTGTCGGTGACATCGTATCCGAGCCGGATCAGCCGCCCGCGCAACCCGGCGATCCGCAGCGCGGAGGGTCCCATGTCGACGCCACGCCGGCTGGCGCCAAGATCGATCGGCACGCCGATCAGGTGAACCGGTCTCTTGTGCACCGCGGCCACCCTATTCCCTGACCCCGGTATGGAGGGCGGCGATTCCGCCGCTGAGCAGGCGATAGCGGACGCGCGAAAAGCCGACGTTGGTTAGCATATCAGACAGAGCCTCGCAGTCGGGGAAGTCGGCCACCGAGTCGGGCAAGTAGCGGGCGGCGTCGGGGTCGCCCGAAATGAGCGCCCCGGCACGCGGCAGGAGGTGGTGAAAGTAGCTGTGATAGAGGGTGCGAAAGAGCTTGCCTGGCGGCGTCGTGAATTCGAGCACGACCAGTCTCCCTCCAGGCTCGAGGACACGGCGCATCTCCGACAACCCGGCCGTGTAGTCGACCAGGTTGCGCAACCCGAAGCCGATCGTACAACCGGCGAAGACACGGTCGGCTACGGGCAGCGCCAGCGCATCGGCGGCCACCGAGAACACTGCCTCCCGGTGATTCAGCTTCCGTGCACCCCGCTCGAGCATCGGCAGCGAGAAGTCGGCGCCGACGGCGATCGCCCCCGGGGCGTGGGTGGCGATCGCGCGGGCGAGGTCGAGAGTGCCGGCGCACAGATCGAGATAACGATGACCCGGCACCGGCGCCAAACTGTCGATCGCGTCGGCCCGCCAAAGTCGGTGGATACCGACCGACAGGACATCGTTGAACAAGTCGTAGCGCGGGGCGATCGAGTCGAACATCGATCGCACTTGAGTCGCCTTGGCGCGATCAGGTTCCAAAGGCGAAACCGGTGAGCCAGACGCTCCGTACAGGGTGCACGTGGGCATAGCGGATGAGCAACTCGTGGTCGAGGCGCTCTCGGGGTCGCAGAGCGCGTTCAGGGAAATTGTGCACCGCTTCGAGCGCCCCGTATTCAACCTCGTTGCCCGGATGGTGCACGATCGAGGGTTGGCCGAGGACCTCTCGCAGGACGCGTTTGTCAAGGCGTTCAGCCGTCTCGATACGTATCAGCCAGAACAGGGAAAGTTCTCAAACTGGCTGTTCAAGATCGCCCACAACACCGCTATCGACCACCTGCGCCGCCGCGCAATCGACACCGTTTCATTGGAGGCCGGCGGTGAGGATGAACCCGATTACGCGTCGACGACGCCAGATCCCAGCGCTGGATCGCCACTCGACTCGATGCTGCAGGCTGATCTTGCGGCAGCCCTGTCGACGGCGATCGATCGTCTTCGGCCCGAGTACCGCGAGGCGATGGTGTTGCGTCACCAGGAAGGGTTGGCGTACGAGGAGATCGCCGAAATCATGGAGCTGCCCCTGGGCACGGTAAAGACCTACCTGCACCGGGCACGGAAGGAACTGGCGGGCGAGCTGTCAGCGGGCGGTTGGGGCCCCGCAGGGCCTGATTCAGGCCTCCCAGCCGTGACTGAAACCCATCCCCCCGGCCCGGCGTAGGGCATGATAGGAGAATGAAGATGATGCGGAGACTCCAGACCGATCTGAAGCGCTGGCTCGCAGCTGAGGCAACGGGCGACGAGCGCCGGGCCGAGGACGCGTTCGGAGCGTTGCTCGCCACGACGCCTCGGCTGAGGCCGTCGGCCGGCTTTGCCGAGCGGGTGCTGTGGGCGATCGAGCCGGCACCGACGCCGCTCTTGGCGTTTGGTGCATGGTGGTGGAAGGCAGCGATCGTCGCCTCCGTGACGCTGATCGGCATGGCTACCGGGCTTTTGCCGCTCGTGCGGCTGTTACCGCTCGACGCGCCGACCTTTGGCGAGGTGTTGAAGACCGGTGCGCATGGCTTGGCCTGGATTGGCGAGTGGTTCGCGGCGGGGCTCGCACTGTGGGAGTTCTTGGCCCGGATCGGAACCGCGTTCCAGGTCGCAGTGGTGACGCCCGAGGTCGCATCACTGCTCCTGGCGAGCACGCTGATCGGTGCCTCCGCGCTCTATAGTTTGAATCGTCTGTTGATTTTTGAGAGGAGAACATGGTGATGATCGCGTCGACGAATCTCTGGCGCGCCCTGACGCTTGGAACGTTGCTCACGCTGAGCTTCGCTCCAGCCAGCCTGGCGCAGGCGACCGCGGGATCCGCGGCGCAGGAAATTGCACCCACGTTGGGTGAGCTACGGGACCGGGTCGAGAATCGGTACCAGGTGCTGCCCATTCAGAACGGCGTCGTGCTGATGCCCAGATACCGCACGGACGTCCAGTCGATCGAGCTGGCGAACGGCTCGATCGGCATCAACGGAGAACCGGTGACCGGGGCCGAGTTGACCGAGCGAATCGGTGACGACGCCGAGGACATCAGACGACTTTCGTTCATGGACTCGAGCACGCGTCGCGTCCTGTTCGGGATCGGGCCGCCGCCAGCTCCCGATGCGGCGGCTGATGTGGTCGCCGATGCGGCAACCACGGATGACACCGCAGCAGAACCGAGCGATGAAGATGAGCCGCTGGATGACGACCGGGGTGAGGGCGCCACGTTCGTCAGCGAGGAAGGCGACCAAGTCCGGATCGGCGGAAGCGTCACCGTTCCAGCTGGCAGGCACGTTGACGGAGACGTGGTTGCGGTCGGCGGTTCGGTCCGCGTTGATGGCCACGTCGATGGTGACGTCGTTGCCGTTGGCGGCTCGGTCCGACTGGGGCCTAACGCCGTGGTCGAAGGTGAGGTGACATCGGTCGGCGGCATAATCGATCGTGCGCCGGGCGCGGTCGTCCACGGTGCTGTCAACGAGATCGCCTTCGGACCGAACTTTGATTTCCATCCTAGGTTTGGGTTCAGTCCGATAGTCCCTGAGATCGGTGGGTTGATCGGCACCGTGCTGTGGATCGCCTTTCTGGCGTTCATCGTCAGCCTGGCGTTCCTTCTGGGCCGCGGCCCCGTCGAGCGAATGGAGTATCGGATGGCGACTTCGGCGTGGAAAGCCGCCGCTGTCGGGCTGGTCGCTTGGATCTTGTGCGTTCCGGTGCTCGTCATGACGTGCGTCATTCTCGCTATTTCGATCATCGGGATCCCACTCCTGATCCTGATTCCGTTTGCGCTGTTGGCGCTGGCGCTCGGGATCCTGCTCGGTTTCGTAGCTGTCGCCAAGTACATCGGTCACGAAGCCGAACGGCGGTTCGGGTGGGATCACACCAACCCGTACCTGTCGATTCTGGTTGGCGTCGGTTTTCTCACCGTGCTGACGCTCTTTGGCGGCGCGCTCGGGCTGATCGGCGGACCGTTTGGGGTCTTTGGCGCGATCCTGGTGGTCGTCGGGCTGGTGATCCAGTGCGCCGCTTGGACGATCGGTTTTGGGCTGTTCCTGCTGACCCGCTTCGGGACCCGCTACAGCTGGGGCAACGGGGAAACCCCTGAGCGCCCCGCCTCGGAGCCGGTACCCGCCGCGAGCGGCGGCTTCGCGCCGACCGAGTAGCCGGCGGAACCTTCCCCTCCTCGGGTGGTACATTGCGCCCGAGGAGGGGCTTTTCAATGTTGACATGCGTATCGCGTCGAGCCACGAGTCTGGCCATGCTGGCGACGGCGTTGCTGGCCGTGACATCGGCGGCTCAGACCCCGACCACGGACAGCCCCTCGCAGTCGTATCGCGTAATCCTGTTCCTGGCCGAGGGTGGAGCACCGAGGGATATCAAGATCCAGCGCCTCAAGGAAGTCTGGCGGGAGGGCGAGGGTGCGACCCGGTTGCGGGAGCTGCTAGCCACCGGCGAGGTCCGACGGTTGGATGACGTGACGATCCTCCCCGGCCGTGAAACGCCGGTCATCCAACTGGGCGACGTAACCGTTCGTGTGAATGGGGTTCTCAAGGGACCCCGCGGAGACCGGATGTTTCTCCGCGTGGAAGTCGACGGTGGCGAGGAGGCGTTCGTCAAGGAGATGATCTCACGCTTCGATGAGACGATCGTTCTAGCCTACCCGTTGGCCCGTGGCGATCGGTCGATCGTTGCGCTCATCGTGCCCACCGGCGGATCCCAGTAGGTCTTTCCCGCAAAATCCGGCCCGGTTAGTATTGTAGGTCTCGTGAAGGCGCGATACCCCCGACTCTTGATCGCACTGCTCGGGATCGGCTTGCTGATCGGTTGTGAGTTCGAGCTGTCGGGCCGACTGAAGAGCGCCACGGGCTGGTTCGACTGGCTGGAAAAGCGTTTTGGCGCCGAGGAGTTCCCGTCCTCGAACTGGACCGGCAAATACGCCACCCGGATCGTTCAATCCTCGACCGATTGCGTCGATGCTGATGGACCACCGGTCATGACCGGGTTCATTATGGACGTGATCCAGATGACGACCAACCGAACGACGATCAAGATGAATCCGATCGTGGAGCTCAACGGTGAATTTGTGGGCGACCACGTCGATGTCTCGATGCGCGTCGATCAGCCAATTTCACTCCCCGACTCGATCGCTGCCCGCGCTACCCCGGCGGACTCTTTGGACGTCATTGCCTACTCGCTGACGGCTGACTTCGCTCGTGATGGCTTCGAGGGCCTGTACGTCGTGCGATCCCCCGACCTTCGCGCGTTGATCAATCACAACCGCGGGGGTCGCTGCGACTTCCGGTACCAACTGGCGGGCACGAGGTTCGTGACGATAACCCCGGAGACGGCGAACTAAGACTCCAGCACGCGACGCACGCCGACAAGCCAGCTCGCAAGACGACCCCCAAAAGCCAACTGCATCGGATCTGCCGGATTGAGCGTATCCCACGCGACCCCGTTTCGGGTCGTCGATGCGTGTACCATCTGCCCGCCGGTGGTCAGGATCCCGACGTGCGTGACGCGCTGGCCGGGTGGCTCGACAAAAAACGCCAAGTCTCCATCATGGATCGTTTTCCAATCCGCACCGGGGTCGATTTCGGCACCGATCACGAATTGCTGGTCCGCGTCGCGCGGCAGGCGCACCCCATGCAAGGCGTAGACCCGCTGAACGAGACCCGAGCAGTCGAACCCCTTTTCGGAGGTTCCGCCCCATAGGTAGGGTAGGCCCAGGAAGGTCGCGGCGTGGGCGACGATCGCCGCGCCGTCATGCGGAAAAACATCACCCAAGTGGTGGACCTGAACGGCTGCTCCGGCCTCGACCCACCCACGGGTACCATCGGGGAGCGTCAGCGCGAGGACGTTGTCGCCAGCGTGAGCTTCCACGATCGCCCCCTGCACGAGGTCGGCCACGATCGGCGCTTCGGAGTCGGGCGTCTGGCGCGCTACAGCGCCGCGTTTGACGACAATCCACGAGCCGTCGCGTAGTCGATCGGCGGCGAGCCGCGCCCGATACTCGACCGGATCGCCGGGGTCGGACAATAGGCACGAGCCCTGATGGAGCCACGCCACGTAGCCATCGCCGGTCTGTACCTGCAGCCAATCGTTGCTTCGGCGGAGCGCGAGCGCCTCCTCGCCCATGATTAATTGCGAGACCATTTCGGTGGCGTGACTTGGATGGCGTCGCAGGTACGCC